>JBFJZC010000120.1:0-8430 GCA_041622295.1 Porticoccaceae bacterium | reverse complement strand
CCCCTAACTTTACAACACTGAATCTTCAGCTCGACAACCATGTGGCGCATTTGCAACTTAATCGCCCGGATCGCGCCAATGCCATGAACAGACCAATGTGGCAGGAGTTGGGGGAGGCGATGAACTGGATCGACAATACGCCCGAGGCCCGCGTCGCGGTGCTCAGCGGTAATGGCAAACATTTTTGTGCGGGTATTGATCTGGGCATGCTCAATGAATTGATTGACGATTCGATTACCTGTGAAGCCCGCAAGCGCGAAGCCCTGCGTGAAGAAATTCTCTGGCTGCAACGCCAGCTCACGGCCATCGCCCAGTGCCGCAAGCCTGTGCTCGCGGCCATTCACGGCGCCTGCGTCGGCGGCGCGGTAGACATGATTACGGCCTGCGACATGCGCTACTGCACCACAGACGCAACGTTTTCCATTAAGGAGATTGATATTGGTATGGTGGCCGACGTTGGCACCCTGCAACGCTTACCCCGCCTGATAGGCGACGGCATGATGCGCGAACTGGCCTATACGGGACGAAATTTTCGTGGCGAGGAAGCCACCGCCCTGGGCCTGAGCAATCAATGCTTTGCAGACAAGGACGCCATGATGGAGCAGGTGTTGGCCATCGCCCAGGCAATTGCGGGGAAATCTCCGCTGAGCATTCGCGGCAGCAAACAGGTGATCATGTACTCACGCGAGCACAGCGTGGCGGACGGCCTCGACTATATCGCCACCTGGAATGCCGGCATGTTGATGTCCGACGATATAAAAATTGCACTGAAAGCGCAGAAAAAAGCCGAAGCGCCTGTCTTTAGCGACTGACCTTTAGCGACTGTCTCGCCTAAGCAACTAACTCAATCAACTAACTCAATCAACCAACCTGAGAGACCGGCTTTAGCCACAGACGTTAGCGATCGAGTTAGCCACTTTGGGGTCACCACTGTTGCGCTGAGGCTTAATCCCACATCAGGCCGCCATCGACGTTCCAGGACTGGCCGGTAACATTCCGCGATTCATCTGATGCCAGGAAAACGGCCAGGTCGGCGATGTCCTCGGGTTCGTTGGAGCGCCTGAGGGGAATGCTGGCGTCCAGTGCGGCGATAATTTCCGCTTCTGACTTACCTGAGCTGGCTACCTTGCCGCGCATCACCTCGTAATAAAGGTCGGTACGCGTTACACCCGGGCAAATCGCGTTGACGTTGATATTGTCCCGGGCCAAAGAAGATGCGCCGATCCGCGTCATGGCGATTGCCGCACCCTTTGAACCCGCATAAGCAATATTCGAGGTCGCTGGATAGCCCTTGCCGGCAATGGATGCAATGTTGACGATCCTGCCGCCGCCCTGCTCTTTCATCACCCGGGCGACACTCTGCATGCAGAAAAACAGTCCCCTGGTGTTGACGTTATGAATCCAGTCCCAGTCCTGTTCGGTCACCTCATAAAAGCCGAGGCTTTTGGTCACCGCGGCATTGTTAACCAGCACATCAATACGATCAAAACGGGCGCTGGTTTGCGCAACCAGCGCGTCAATATCGGCCAGACTGCTCATATCCGTCCTGATAAAAACCGCCGTTGCGCCAGTGGCGCTCAATTCATCCGCCAGTCGCCTGCCGAGCACCTCGTCAATTTCGGCCAGTACCACCTTCGCCCCTTCACGCACATAATGACTCGCCACGGCCTTGCCGATGCCCCGCCCCGCGCCGGTAACAATGGCCACCTTGTTGTCCAACCTGCCCATACCCTGTCTCCCTTTATTTGCGTTTCCGCGGCTAATTTTAAGCCTATCAGTATAGCGAGCAGCTTCAAGGCTTGCCTTTGGCGGGCGATTATTGCTCCAATGAGCCACCAAATTAAGCATCGGTCATCAACCAAACCGATAACTCACAGCTACAAACTACAGAGGCAATCATCATGAACAGAGGACACGCTATTGTTACCGGCGCCATCGGTGGGCTCGGCACCGCCATTACCAAGCGACTTATTGCGGCGGGTATTCACGTTATCGGCACCGACCGGCGTGCCGAAGATATCGACCCCTGGATCGACGAAAATCTGAGCACGGAAGAACGTGCCAAATTTACGTTTTACCCCCTGGATGTGACCAAAGAAGATCAGATAGCAACGCTCAGCGAAAAACTGGCCGCGGAAGGCATCCACGTTGCCTATCTCATCAACAATGCCGGTATCCAGGCCAACTCCAAACCCTGGGAGATGGATTCAAAAAGCTGGCATCGCGTCATGGCGGTGAATGCCGACGCGACGTTTTACATGACCCGCGCCTTTTGCAAGGCCATGGTCGACCAGGGCTTCGGCCGCATCGTTAACTTTGCCTCCATGTACGCTTATCACCCAGGCGAGGGGCAATCCCCCTACGCAGCGGCGAAAGCTGCTATAACAGGCTATACCCGCTCGGTAGCGTCCGACCTGGCCAAACACGGGGTCAACGTTAATGTCATCGCGCCCGGCATTATCTGGCACGAACGCCTGCGCGGCGTACTACCCCAGCAGGTGTTTGATGACATGCTCGCCCAGGTGCCAGCGCAACGGGCGGGCAAGCCCGAGGAAATCGCTGGTGCCGTAGCGTTTTTCTGCTCCGAGGAATCGTCCTACGTTACCGGCCAAACACTGCACGTAAATGGCGGTTTATATTTGCCGGGGTAACGCTGCTCCCTTCCCTGCGCATTATCTAACAAGATGTCATACGGGCCGGCGACCATGCAATCAACACGCACGCGCATTGATCGCTTTATTAGTCGGCAACTCGGTGTTAACCGCCGAGACGTTCGCTTGATGCTGGCCCAGGGTCGTGTAAAAGTGGATGGCTGCCTGGTCAGGGATATTCAGCAGCCCATCCACCAGTTTTCTCATGTCACCTTTGATACGCGGGTTTTGCAGGCCAAAAAACCCCGTTATGTGATGATGCATAAACCCGCGGGCATAGTCAGCGCCACCACGGACCAACGCCATACAACCGTCACCGAGTTACTGGACGAAGCCGACCGTCGCAACCTGCATATAGCCGGACGACTGGATTTCAACTCTTCCGGTTTATTACTGCTCACCAACGACGGTCATTGGTCGCGCTATCTTTCTGCACCGGAAAATAACCTCACCAAATTATACCGGGTTGAACTGGAACAGGCGCTCACCGATGACTATATTCGTGCTTTTTCAGACGGTATGTACTTCGCCTATGAAGGTATCACTACCCGCCCGGCGAAGCTGAGGATTGTCAGTGATCACATTGCCGAAGTCAGTTTGACCGAAGGCCGTTACCATCAAATTAAAAGGATGTTTGGCCGCTTTAATAACCGAGTGCTGCAGCTGCATCGTCTAGCCATCGGCCAGCTAAGCCTGGACCCCGAACTAACACCCGGACAAAGCCGCGAACTTCGCAAGGGGGAGGTGGACAACCTGGGTGGTACAGCTAGAACGCGCGGGTCGCTACTGTAAGCAGACCAACCCGTCGCCGGTCTCTGCCAACGCTGAGCTTGCTGACGAGGCACTGACTGGAGGCGTAATGCTGCCAATGACACAGGCGCGATGATAACCGGCGTTGTGTAACTGTCGCAGGCAACTGTCGACTGCCTCCGCAGGTACGCTGGCAAGCAGGCCACCGGATGTTTGCGGGTCAAACAACAGCGGATAAACCGGATCCTCGCTCCAGCGCTCGACTTCCACAATGGCGCGACGCAGGCGGATATTTTGCGGCTGCAGACTACTGCTGATGCCCTGTTCAAAACATTCGAGGGCACCGTCCAGCGCGGGCACTTGCTGCAGGACAATGGTCGCGCCATGGCTCGATGGTACGAGTATTTCTAGCAGATGGCCCAGTAAGCCGAAACCGGTAATGTCGGTACAGGCACTGGCGTGATGGTGATAAAAAATACGTCCAGCCTCACGGTTGGATTGCAGCATGGCTGCAGTGGCCGCCGCAATCCACACACCTCTGGCGCGCAGCTGGGCATGGGCGGCAAACAGTGTCCCGGTGCCCAGGGCCTGACTCAGAATCAGGCAATGCCCCAATTGCGGCTGTTTTGTTTGCACCTGTCCTTCGGCGGCAAGGCCATTGACGGCAAAGCCAATGCTCAGTTCCGCACCTTCGCTAGTGTGGCCGCCGATCAATGCGCAATTATTGCGATTAAGCACCGTCATCGCGCCACTCATCATCTGCCACAAATCTCTTTCAACAATAGTTTCCCCGGCATAAGGCAGCGTGGCGATTGCCAGGGCGCTGTGCGGAACAGCATTCATCGCAAATAAATCACTGAGCGCATGTTCGGCAGACAGCTGGCCCAGCACGTAAGGATCATCGACCAGTGCGCGAAAAATATCGACACTTTGCACCAGCAACTGACCTGGGGGGATGCGTATTACACTGGCATCGTCTGGCATTTGTAAGCCGAGCACCACACCGTCATGATCAATAGGCTTTAGCCGCCTCATCACCCGCTTCAATACGGCCGCCCCGACTTTGGCGCCACAGCCGCCGCAGCGCATGACAGGACTAGTAATATCGTCGTTGTACTGCTCACCACTAATCGCTGCGGACACCAGATCAGTATTAATACTCAGTATTCCTGACGGCATAGACAGCGCACTGAACATGCGCATAAAGCGGCGATCAATGCGATCTTTCCAGCGCCACACCCAATGGCCGCTGAAGCTGGGCAGGGCACTGCCCGACCGACACCCTATGGCATAGTCTTCGCCGCAGGCAAGCAAGCTCAGAAACCTGGTTTGCGGGCGGAAAGATTTAAGCGGCTTGTGTAATAAAAAACGGCGTAAATTTGCAAAAAGTACTGGGCCCTGACGCACGGCAAAGACACCAGCCCGTGGACGGGGGAAGCCTTGCTGCTGGGCAATGTCACCGGCGGCGAAAACAAACTCGTGGCTACTCGACTGCAGGTACTGGTTAACCACAATAAAGCCCTGGTCATCGATTGCTACCCCTGTTTCCCCGGGCCAGAGCGCCGCGCTAGCGTTGGTGCACCAGAACAAGGTATCGAAAAACACCTGTTCACCGTTGCTCCCCTCCAGGGCATTGGCGTGAACACCATCAACGCGAGTGTTGGCGCTGACCTGAATCTGATGGCGGGCAAACAGCTCGGCAACTTCCTGTTGCACGCGTAGCGGATAATTTTCCGGCAAACCCTCACCTTGCTGAATAAGTCGGAATTCCACCGGGCGCATGATGGTCGGATCGCTGGTGAGCGCAAAATGCATGGCCAGAATAAGTTCGACGCCAGCAGCGCCGCCGCCGACAATGGCGATTCGATAAGGATTTGCATCTAAACGCCGACCTGCATCCTCAGCCACATCGCCGCGCAAGTGCTGGCGCAATGCGTACCAGCGCGGATAAAACTCAGCGATAGGCTTAACGGGCGTGGCAAACTCAGCAGCACCGGGGGTACTTAGGTCGGGGCAAATGCCGGTGTTAATGGACAGCAAATCAAAAGCCAGCGGCGCGCGCTCGGCAAAACCAATTTCCTTTACGGCCAAATCAATGCCAGTGACAGCAGCCTGGATAAAGCGGGCGTTAGCAAAACGACAGAGGCGAGCGAGATCGATGTGGGTCTCTTCCAGCCCATAATGTCCAGCGATTAAACCGGGTAACATGCCGGAATAAGGCGTCAATACCTGTGGTGAAATCAGGGTAAGGCGAACGCCTGGTAGCGGTTTCATCGCCCACATTTTCAACACCAGCGCATGACTGTGGCCGCCACCGACGAGGACCAGGTCTTTATATATAAGTGCTGACGTCTGCATGGGAAATGCTCACCACACCCAGACGATAACACTGGACAGTCGCGGAGCATCCCGGTGTGAAATTATCGTAAACGTCAACAATGCAGCCCCTGGTGGGCTGGCAAAGCTGAGAGAGACGGGCAGCGCTGCTAAGGCAGTCAATAACCGCAGGGGTATTCTCCTTTCATAGTTAATCAGGTTTTAGAGAGCTGAATAAGGTGATACCTAAAACCTTGCTCAGGGAAGCTCACTTATTAAGCAGACATTCGATAACCCTCCGCCCACTGGCCGAGTTCTTCCCGCTCGCCGCGGAAAACCACGCGCCCCTGCCGCTGGCCCTGCTGGTAGTCGTACATCGGATCGTAATAATCGCTTAACAACACCTTAATTCCCGGTCTGAAACCACCGGTCTCGTTGTACTTCTGCAGACAATCTAGCGCCTCACCGAATACGCCGTGCAATTGCTTAAAGCGCTCATCCCCCAGACGCCGCCGGATACGGGTCAAGCTGCCAAGAATTTGCTCACGAAAGTGTACCGGGCCCTCCGTGTCACCAAATTGCGCCAGATATTGTGGGTAAGCGTCGGTAATATAGTCGGCCAGAACAATGTCAATACGCTCATCGAGGGGCGTTTCTAGTATCGCCATCGGTGCTTGCTTCATGACGCCAAGGACATTCACCGGCAGGTTGACACCGCCAATCATACGGCCCTCATCCTCTACAAAAATCGGCAGCTGATGCTGATGACGCTGCTTCATAATGCCGATGCTCAGACTGTTCTCAAAATCGATTTGCGTCGGTTGGGGCTGCAACTGGCGGCCAAAGGCCGAACCGCGGTGTCTGGCCAATCCCTCCAGGTCAATGGCGTGGGACAAGCGCCGTATAACCAGGGTCTTGCCAGCTCCCGTCCGCCCCGCCACCAGCACCAGAGGAATGGCCGCGCAGTGTCGGTCTAGCTCATCAATCAAAACACGGCGCATGGCCTTGTAACCGCCTGTCACGAGCGGATAGCCAACGCCAGCCTCGCCCACCAGCTGCTGACTCAGGCGCGACCGCAAACCGCCGCGAAAACAATAAAGATAGCCTTCCGGGTGAGCCTTTATAAAAGCCTGCCAGGCAGCGATTCGCGCTGCACGAACCGTCGGCGTGGCGAGTTGCCAACCAAGCTCAATAGCGGCGTCCTGCCCCTTTTGCTTATAACAGGTGCCCACCGCTTCGCGCTGCATGTCGTCCAGCAGCGGGATATTCTCACTACAGGGAAAAGCGCCCTTATTGAATTCCACAGGCGCACGCACATCCATCATCGGTATATCGTTGAGGAAGAGTTCGCGGTATTGGTCAGTATCCGGGCGTGGCATCATCGCTGGGGATTCTACCCCAGGACTCTGCGACCACAAAAAGAAAAGGCCGTCATCCGAAAGCGATCATCGGGAAATTAGGGTCGTCCAGAGCACACCCGACCCAATCAAACCGATCTAAATCAAACTGACCTAAATCAAACAACGAACAGGTCCATAAACTCGTTCACGGACGTTTGCTCGAGCCGCAACTGCTCTTTGCAAAGACTAAAAATGTCAGCGCAACGACCCGGACTAAATCGGGTAGCCATATTACGTTGGAATTTTTTCTCCAGAAGGGGGATACCCTCGTCACGGCGCCTGCGGTGACCAGGCGGATATTCCACAACGATTTTTTCAGTGCAGACGCCATCTTTAAAAAAAACCTGGATCCCATTGGCGATGGAACGCTTCTCCGGATCGTGGTATTCCGCCGAATAACGCCGGTCTTCGATTACCTCCATTTTGTTGCGCAATTCGTCAATTAGCGGGTTAGCTGCGTGAAAACTGTCTGCATAGTGCTCCGCCACCAGATCACCGAAAATTAGCGGTACAGCAATCATGTATTGAATGCAGTGGTCGCGGTCAGCGGGGTTAGCCAGCGGGCCGACTTTGGAGATAATACGAATCGCCGACTCGTGGGTGGTGATAACAATTTTTTCGATCTGGGCGAGACGATCCTGCACCTGCGGGTGCAAAATCACGGCACATTCGCAGGCCGTTTGCGCATGAAATTCAGCTGGGAAGGAAACCTTGAAGAGTATGTTTTCCATCACGTAAGTGCCGTAATCTCGCTGCAATTTAAACTGCCGATCTTCCGGCGCCTTGAGCTTCAGATCAGCGCAGGTATGGCTAAATGCGACATCGTAAAAGCCCCACTGCTGCGCGGTGAGCACGCTCGGAATACCCATCTCGCCACGCATAGCCATATCGGCCAGTCGAACAGCACGCGATGTCGCGTCCCCCGCCGCCCAGGATTTACGCGAACCCGCATTGGGCGCCTGGCGATAGGTGCGCAATGCCGAACCATCAACCCATGCCTGAGACACGGCAGCCATAATTTGTTCGCGCTGCCCGCCCATCAATTTGCAGACGACAGCAGAAGAGGCGACACGGACCAACAGCACATGGCACAAACCAACGCGGTTAAAACTGTTTTCCAGCGCTAGCACACCCTGAATTTCATGGGCCATGATCATCGCTTCCAGCACGGTTTTCATGGTCAGCGCCGCTTTGCCCCGGGCCAGATGACGCTGAGAAATATAGTCGCAAATGGCCAGAATGCCGCCGAGGTTGTCTGAAGGATGGCCCCACTCCGCCGCCAGCCAGGTATCGTTATAGTCGAGCCAACGGAT
>JBFJZC010000119.1:0-8478 GCA_041622295.1 Porticoccaceae bacterium | reverse complement strand
TTCTATTCCGCTCGCCGACCCGACCAGCGAAAAGCTGTCGTTTATAGTAAACGTAGCGCAGAAGGATACTGACAGCCGGGAAAGTCGTATTTTCACAACCGGTGTTTTCCGTATCAAAATACGTGATAAATGGACCGAAACCCTGGGTATCAAAGCCGAGGTTGAAGACTATGATATTGGCGACGAGACGGGTAGCTCAGTGCTGGTGATGCCGCATGCCAGTTGGTCTCGCGTTGTCGCAGATGACCCCCTCTACCCGAGCCGGGGCTGGCGTATGGGACTGGAACTTTTAGCTGCTTCAGAAGCGCTGGGTTCGGATGTCGATTTTGTGCGCGCCAACTGGTCTGGTAAATATGTCCGTGACCTGAGTCGGCGGAGTCGTATTTTGCTACGCGGTAATTCAGGCGTCACCTGGACCCAGGACTTTAATGCTCTGCCAGCCTCAAAGCGGTTTTTTGCCGGTGGCTATCAAAGTGTTCGGGGCTACGATTTTGAGGAGCTCGGCGCAACTAACAGCGAAGGTGATGTACGGGGTGGCCGTTATCTGCTGGTGGGCAGTGCCGAATATGAACGCCGGTTTAATGAAAAATTGAGTGGAGCGGTTTTTTTTGATGTGGGTAATGCCTTTGATGGATTTGGTGATCCCCTAAAAAAGGCGGCCGGAATCGGCCTGCGTATGCGCACACCGATCGGCCCCGTGCGACTGGATTTGGCTCATGGCTTTGATGATCCCGATGCAGCGTTGCGGCTCCACGTCGTGTTGGGGCCAGATCTATGAAACCCAGATCTATGACAAAACGGGTGTTGGCGTATGTGTTGGTGATCAGTCTCGTCGCGCTCACTGGGGTAATAGCTGGAATCTGTTTTACCCAAAGCGGCCTGTTGTTCGCATACCAGACCATTAACAGGTTTGTCGATGGGGCATTGTCCGTTGAGCGTCTGGAGGGCTCGCTGTGGGGGCCCCTGCATGCCGAAGGGATAAACTTTTCATCCGCGACGAGCGTAGCTGTTGACCGGCTGGATTTCGGCTGGCGTCTGGCAAATGGTGCGATCGTCATTAACGCCGCTATTGACGGCGTGCGCTATACGCCTGCGATGGATGCAGAGCCTGCGGTGGCAACTGAACAGCCCTGGAATATCGCTCTGCCAGCGGTTGATATTTTTTACCCGGTGACGCTCGATGATGTACAAATCACCCGTGTGTATTTGCGATCGGGTGATACACCGATCATTGATAAAGTCCGGTTACAGCTAGCCCTAACGGGTGACGCATTAAAGCTGTCTCGAGTAGAGGTCGTGCAGGCACAGAACCGTCTGGCCCTTTCGGGGCAGGCGACCACGACTGGCAAATATCCCCTTGGGATCGAGGTGGCGGGACAGTGGACGGTTAACCCCGGTAATACCCTGATTACCGAGGGTGAGTTAACTGGGTCGCTGGATGATCTTCGTTTTCAGCAGAAGTTTTCAGGCTTTCTCACGGGCACGCTGGATTTGCTCCTCGCAAACCTTGCCGGGGAACCAGACTGGCAAATGGATTTACAACTGGAGCAATTTCGTCCAGCAGGTTTAGCGGCACCCTATCAGGAGCTGGCGGTGGCTGGCGCAGTCACTGGGGCCGGAGACTTTGGTCAGAGCGCGGTACGCGGTGAGCTCAGTGTAACCGGCGTTGATCAGCAGGCCTTTCAGACAAATTTCGAGCTTGGTTACGAAGATGCTGTGCTGTCCATAAAGCAGTTGACGCTTGTGCCATTGCCCACGGTGTCGCAACCTGTGTCAATAACATCCGGTGCCGCCCAGACCCAGGCAGTAGAGCCGGCGCCTACCGATAACGGCACTGCACTAGAGATCACGGGTCGCGTGACCCATACAGACGTGCCGCAATTTGACTTGCTGGCGCAGTGGCGGGCAAAAGACCTGGCGCTGCCGGGGGGGCAGCGTTTGATAGCCAGCAGTGGGCGGATCAATATCGACGGCTCGCTCGACCAGTACCAGTTAAACGGAGAAGCACAGGCGGAACTCAAGGATTTCCCCGCCGCGCATCTTGTGGTCAGGGGGAATGGCGATATCAGTCATTTTGCGGTGGTCGATGCGACACTGAAAGCGGGGGATGCAGAGCTTGATGCCAGGGTGGATCTGGATTGGCAAAAGGGTATTTCGTGGCAAGGTGACATAAACCTTACTCGCGTTAATCCGGCGTTAATCCGGCCGCAGTGGCCCGGCGATTTGTCCGGCAAGGTCAGCAGTAAAGGCGCTGTCACCGAAGATAATAACAGCGCATCAGCCAGCACTGTCGCTGATGCAAGTGGCGGGCGATCCCGGATAATCAGCGCGCTGCTGAATATTGATCAGGTTAATGGCACGTTGCGCGGGCACCCCACCTCTATTGCTGGCGCAGTTGATATTAAGCTTCAAGCGGATCAACAGGCCTTTGTTTTCGACGGCATTGTCGCGACGATAGGCGATGCAAAAATCTCCGCGACCGGGCGACTCGGTGAGCAATGGGATTTACGTGCGGCACTTCATGCGCCGTCGCTGGGCGTGTTGTGGCCGGGCGCCAGCGGCAGCCTGGCGGTTGATGTGGATATTAATGGTCCCAGGAAAGCTCCCCGGGCGGTGTTGCAGGGACGGGCCGACCAGGTAGCGCTTGGCGACATGCACCTGGGTAGTCTGGTTCTGGATGCAGACGCAGATCTGGCGCCGGCGGGAGTCATTGGTATCCACGTCAACGGACGGGATCTATCGGTAAATGATCAGCGCTGGACCAGTTTTCAGACGACAGTTGATGGCAGACGGCAAGCACATCGTATTGAGCTCAATTTAAACGGCGACGATAGCTCCCTGCTGTTGGGCGCCAGGGGTAGCCTGTCCGATACCTGGGTCTGGCAGGGAGTGTTCGATCAATTGCGTGTGTCGGCTACCCCCCTGGGTCAATGGCAGTTGGGTGAGCCGACCGTCATCACTGTCAGCCCCATTTCGACAGTGGTTCCCGCGTTATGTCTGAATAATGGCGATGCTGAGGGTTGTTTTAGCGTGTCCCTGACGGACGGTGTTGGCGCCGGTACGGTAGATATAAAGCAGATGCCGTTGGCATATTTACGCCCGCTGTTGCCAGCGGCGCTTGACGTTAGCGGGACCGTTGGCGGCGCTGTGCAGTGGCAACGGGATGTCACTGGGCTGGTCACTGGCCGCGGTGCATTGCAAACATCTGCTGGTGATATTGTATTGAGTGTTGAACAAAGCCGCGAAACGATAACGTTGCTGCCGAGCACCCTTACTACCAAACTTGATGCGACCGGATTAAGCGCTCATCTGGCGCTTAATCTCGGTGATTTTGGCGATGTAAAGGGCCAATTCAGTCTGCCCGGATGGCGGGCGCTGCACGCGCTATCCACGGATCAGACTGTAGAGGCCGAACTAAAGCTAAGCACCCGCGCCCTGGCCTTGCTGGACGCTTATGCAGAGGCGATAGATAAGACCAGGGGTAAACTGGTCGCTGACCTTGCCCTGAGTGGGCGCCTGATGGCACCTGATCTCAGCGGTTATGTCGAACTCAGCGAAGGCAGCACAACGGTGCCTGAACTGGGTCTCGAACTGACGGCCATTTCGTGGCGTGCAGATACCTCTGCTGACGGCAACCTCGACTTCTCGGGCGCCCTGCAATCGGGTTCCGGCGTCCTGAGCCTGAAGGGCGGCTGGCAGTTTTCTGACAACACAGGTTCGCTGCAGCTGACCGGGGATAATATTTTGGTGGCTAATACCGACCAGGTTTCGGTGGAAGTTTCCCCCGATGCGCTGGTTACGGTAAAAAACCGGGTGGTTAAGCTCACCGGTAGCATCGTTGTGCCTTTTGCTCGTATTGAACCCGAAACTATTCCGGATGGTGCAGTAAGTCCGTCTGACGACATTGTCGTACTCGAAGATATCGACACTGTTGCGGCAGAGCAGGCGTCGCTACCGCGGATAGTCACGCGGCTCAATCTAATCCTTGGCGACGATGTGCGTTTCGAAGGTTTCGGGTTGCGCGGTGCTGTCACTGGCGCGGTTAAGATCAGGGCAGCGCCTGAAAAGTTGACCGTGGGTAATGGCGTGCTCAATATCAAGGAGGGTGTCTACGTCATGCGCGGCAAGCCGATTGACATCAAAAAAGGTCGGCTGGTCTTCAACGATAGCCCCATTGATGATCCGGGTCTGGATTTAAGGGCGGAACGCGTGTTGGGCGACGTCAAGGTTGGGATGCGTGCCTCGGGTACGCTGAAGATACCGACGCTCACGCTGTATTCTTCACCGTCCATGTCGGACTCCGACAGGTTGGCTTACCTGCTGTTGGGGCGGCCACTGTCCGGCGCCTCTTCCGGTGACGCCAACCTGTTAATGACAGCTGCGAGCGGGATGGGCCTTACTCAGGGTGAAGATATCGCCAAAGCCGTGGGCGCAAAATTGAGCCTGGATGAAGTACGGGTTGATTCTGACGAAGGCTTTGATAGCGCCTCGCTGGTTCTCGGACGTTACCTGTCGCCAAAACTTTACCTTCGGTATATCGCGGGGCTGGCCAGCACCGGGCATCGTTTGCAGTTAACTTATCAGCTGGCCGACCATGTTGAAGTGCAATCGGAAACCGGTGAAACCACATCGGGCGATATTTTTTACACCATTCAACGCGAGCCAGCGGCTCCCCCAGACGCAAACTAACCGCCCGTCCCTCGCCTTCCTTTACCTTATCGCTGCTTACGTGTGTCAGCACCTTCTGCAGGCCTGATTTACGCTCATTTGACGGACTTGATCGATAATCAACCCGGCTTTCGCCAGGTTGCCGCGTGACCCTGTCGGAGGGCCTGTTAGCAAAGTCCTGGCCGGGCGGACCACTGAAATCGTCAACGGCTGTCACACCAGCACGGCTGCGGCAAACGGGGCAGCCGTTTCAGGGTCAGATAATTACCGATTAATGGGGTAGTTGCCGGAGCTCGATACGAAGGGCTGTATCAGCATTCGATCCAGACCCAGATCGCGGGGTGTACGGAAACTTTCAATACCGATGGTCATATCCTGATGGCCGTGTTCCGGTTGCGGCCTGTAGGTACCGAAGCACCGATCCCAAAATGACAGGTTAAAACCGAAATTGCTGTTCGTTTCCCTCGGGATTATCGAGTGGTGTACGCGGTGCATGTCCGGTGTGACGATGACTTTGCGCAGCAAACGGTCCAGCTGAAGGGAAAGATTGACATTGCCATGATTGAACATGGCGAGGGCATTGAGTAGCACCTCAAAAATCAATACGGCTGTTGCCGACGGCCCGAGGGCAGCAATCACCATCAGTTTGATCGCCATTGATAAGACAATTTCTAGCGGGTGGAATCTTGCGCCAGTGGTGACATCAAATTCCAGATCAGCGTGATGCATACGGTGTAAACGCCACAGCGCGGGGACCGCATGGAACATTACATGTTGAAGATAGATAGCCAGGTCGAGGCAAAGTAGAGCGACGGCAGCCGCAAGCCACGGCGGCAGTTTAAGTTGATGGAGCAATCCCCATTCAGCAGACTCTGTTAGCAGTGCCAGACTGACCGCAGTGATGGGCATGATAATGCGCAGCAGCAGTGTGCTGAGTACTACAATGCCGAGATTGTTTGGCCAGCGAACGCGACGCTTTATGTGCAGAGTGCGGCGCGGCGCCAGCGTTTCCCAGATCGCCATTAGTATAAAGACCCCGGTAAAGCAGCCAAGCCTGATCAAAGCTTCGTTGTTAAGCAGTATGGCGTTCATTGTGCCCATGACGTCGTATCCGGTGCCTCCTGGTTTGCGAGCATAGTGCGTAGCTGGCCTTCTGCCCCCTGGCCCGTGTGTGTCGGCAACTGCAGCTTTATATACAGTAGACGGTCAAACAATCTATTAATCAATAGAATGATTGTATATAATTAACCTTATGTCAATGGAGAATCCAAAGCAGGCATTATTCGACCAGGTCGCCACAGTGGCAAAAGCCCTGGGCCACGCTCATCGTCTCGAGCTGCTGGAGTTTTTAGCGCAGGGTGAGCGCAGCGTGGAGGCTCTGGTAGAGAAAACGGACCTGAGTGTCGGCAATACATCGCAGCATCTACAGCAGTTGCGCCGCGCTGGCCTGGTGAGCTCGCGCCGTGATGGCAAATACATTTTATATCGGTTGTCTGGCGATGAAGTCGTTGTGTTGGTGGCGGCTCTACGTACAGTGGCGGAACAGAACCTTGCTGAGGTACAACAGGTGCTGGCCGGTTATTTCCACGACCGCGACAGCCTGGAGGCAGTGACGAGCGCCACGCTGATGTCCCGTATCCGGGAAGCTTCGGTGACGATCCTGGACGTTCGACCTCAGGATGAGTACGCGGCGGGGCACCTGCCCGGCGCACTCAACATCCCTCTTGCGCAGTTGCAGAGCCAACTGGCTTTGCTGCCCCGTGACCAACAAATTGTGGCTTATTGTCGCGGCCCCTACTGCGTACTGTCTTTCGAAGCGGTGGCGGCGCTTCGCAAACTGGGTTTCGATATTCGCCGTTATGAAGCTGGATTTCCGGAATGGCGGGCGGCTGGGCTGCCCGTTGAGTCGTCCCTGGTCGAGTGACAGGAGTGTGATACCGACGATACGGTATCAGCAGTGCGCCAGACTCACTGCGTGGCCTGCGGGATGTATACGGGTCAATCTTTACTGGCGGTATTCGTTAGCAACTCGAAATCTACGATGATGGGCAGGTGATCGCTGGCTACCCGGGCGATCTGGTGTCGGCAGGCCTGGGCTGAAACAAGTCGTAAATTGCCGCGGTAATAAATTCGATCGAGCCCGCCACGGGGCGCGAAAGAAGGGTAGGTTTTAATCGGTCTGGTTCTTAGCCGGGTTTCCCTGTCAGTGGCGCACTGTAGCGACATGCCCTCGACAAAAAGTGCCCGTAAACGGGACAGCCAGTCATTGAAATCACCGCCGAGAATGCAGGCTGAATTCGGGTCAATTTCCGCAAATTCTTTGCAACGCATCAACGCGCCTGCTTGCCGCTGCCGTTCCAGCGGAGACAATCCCAGATGCAGATTGAAAACTTCAACGCGGTGGACGAGACCGCTTTTATTTGTGATTTCTATACCGGTATGCTGGCAGCCGCGCCGCTTTCGGTCACCCATCGTCAAATCGATGTTGCGCTCCCTGGTGATCGGATAGCGGCTTAACGTCGCATTACCATAGCGGCCTTTGCGCATACTGACATTGTGTCCGGCAGCGTAATAATCGTAGCCCAGTTCCTGAGCTATTTCCTTGGCCATGTCCTGCTCTCTGGAGCGTGGTGCGCCCTCGTCGACCTCCTGTAAAAGGACGATATCGGGTTCATGCTCACGGAGAATTTTTACAATGCGATCCGGTTGAAAACGCCGGTCGAGACCGATCGCCCGATGGATATTGTAAGTGACGATTCTAATATTCAAGAGGCGAGTATCCGACAGGGGGTTAGCCCATAGCCGTGCCGTTGCAGGTAGTCAGGGGCAGTGTGAATAGCGCCTATGATGATCTGTTCAGGCATCTCTGCAAGCCTCGTCCGGTAGTTCAAATTCTATTGTTGTATGCGTCAAATTATAAACTGCCAGCATCTTGTGAATAATTTTTTTCAGGGCAATTTGTTCGACGGCATCAAGACGCTGGGTTAAATCAATGTGCGCGGTGAGAACATGGTGCTCGCCATCGAGAGACCAGAAGTGCATGTGGTGGACATTGCCTACCTGATCAAGCTGCAATAGCCCCTGCTTGATGTCATGTAAGGCTTTATGATCAGGCACCGACTGCAGGAATACGCCCACCGTCTCCTTGAGCAGACGAAACACGTTGTAAAGGATAAACAGGGTGAAGCCTATAGACAGCAGAGGGTCGAGAATGGGCAGGTCAAAAAACAGCAATACGATGCTTACCACCAGAACCGCCAGCCAACCCAGAACATCCTCCATTAAATGCCAGTTGATGATGCGTTCGTTGAGCGATTTACCTTTGGCGACTTTCCACGCGGCGAGACCGTTAACGCCGACGCCAACAACTGCGAGCATTAGCATGCCACCGGCGATCGGCATTTCAGGATGCATCAGTCTCGGAATCGCTTCGGCGAGCACAAAGATCGAACCGGCGACCAGCACGATGGCATTGACGAGTGCTCCCAGCAGGGAGAAGCGGCGGTAGCCATATGAAAACTGGTGATCTGGTGATTTCGCAGCGACGTTCTTTAATGCCCAGGCGAGGCCAATTGACAGGCTGTCGCCCAGATCATGAACTGCATCGGCCATAATCGCGGTGCTGTTGGTCAGCCATCCGCCAATAAATTCGACAATGGTAAAACCCGCATTTAGAAAAAACGCGAGGCGTATATTATCCGTCTCGTGGTGGCCGTGTCCGTGGTGGTGTTGCTCTGACATAAACCCGCTTAATTGCGATTGGTCATTAACGTTCCAGCTTGACAGCGTGCCCTGTAATCTCACGCGGCT
>JBFJZC010000118.1:0-8499 GCA_041622295.1 Porticoccaceae bacterium | reverse complement strand
CCGGGTTTGCCCGCGTGCTCGCCCGGCGGTGCGCTAAAAAAGTTGATGCGCGCTCCACGGAAATGCACCTGGGCATGTTTACTGATACCCCGCACTACCATGATGGCGTCATCACGGTACTTCGGTTCCATATGGCGGGTATAGCAGTCATCCGGTTCATAGTAATGACAATCTGCGTCGACCAGGGGATAGTCAATCAAATCCCGGGGGTTCTGTTGTGCGGAGGCTGATTGCGTCATTTTCAGTTAATCCTGTGTTCTGTAACTGTGTCACTATGATGTCATAACCCGCCAAATTTGAACATGGCATGTCTCGTCAGTTAACCGCAGCAAGCGCGTATAGCGCTTTTGTTTATAATCAAGCACGACACTGACAAACCCTTGAAATAACCGATAAGAGGAATAGCAACGATGAAAGATGTAACGGGAAAAGTGGCCTTCATCACTGGTGGCGCCAGCGGTATGGGCCTGGGCATGGCGCGGGCGTTTACCGCTGCCGGGATGAAGGTCATGCTGGCCGATGTGGACGTGCAACGACTCGCCGCTGCGGAAAAAGAACTTAAAGGCAACGGCGCCGATGTCGCCACCCTCGTTTGCGATGTCAGCAAGGAAAAATCCGTATTCGATGCGGCTGATGCCACCGTCGAGCGCTTTGGTAAAGTCCATGTGCTGTGTAATAACGCGGGCATCAACGTCGGCGGCACCTTCGAGGAATTGTCTCAGCGCGACTGGGATTGGGTAATCGCTGTTAACCAGCTCGGCGTGCAATACGGCATGACTGCGTTTTTGCCAAAAATAAAAGCACATGGCGAGGGCGGCCACATCGTGACGACATCGTCAATGGCTGGCATCGTTAATGCCGGGCCCGGCTGGGGACCTTATAACGCCAGCAAATTCGCCGCCGTAGTAATGAGCGAGGTCCTTCGCAGTGAGCTAAAAGAAACCAACATCGGCGTCTCGGTGCTGTGTCCCGGTGCCGTGGCGACTAATATCGCCGAAGCTGGCAAGCACCGACCAGCAGAATACGGAAGCTCTGGGGACAAACCGGTGGTGGCAGGCGGTGTTGAGGAGCTACTCGCACAGGGTCTTGACCCCGATGTCGTCGGTAAACTGGTGCTCGAAGGCATCCAGCAAAACCAGTTCTACCTGTTCACTGACCCGCGCATGCTTAAATCGGTGCAGCGACGTTTTGATCGGATGCAGCAAGGCTTTGAGTGGTCGGCAAACTCAAAAGCCCTGACGGAAGCCAAAGCCCCCGGAGCTGCCGGTAGCTGATCGCTGATCGCTGATCAGTTACCTTAACCAGGGTAGATGCTTGAAATGGACTGGTTCTGGGTAGGAACTGATTCAGAACCGGAGCGCGGGGCAGTTGTACACCTGCCTCGCGCCAAAGTTTTCTGTTAACCGTTAACCAGGGATGGCTTCCGCATGCAGTACTTCGCTCGCGATCAGTTGACGGATTTCTGCATCGCTCATCGCTAGACGCTCACGCAATATGGCTGCGTTGTGTTCCCCCAGATAGGGCGCCTCCAACGTCAACGTTTCTGAACACGCGGAGAAGCGCAGGGGCATACCCGGCACCTGAAATTCACCCAGCCCGCGATCACTGATGGTCCGCACGGTACCTCGCTCAATAAGATGTGGGTGCTGCATCGCCTCAGCCGGCGTCAGCACCGGGGCTACCGGTACACGCACCGCTTCCAGCGCTTCACGCGCGGCATCGTCACTGGGCATGGCCTGTATCCAGCCTTCAATAATTTCAATCAGCTGGACAACATTCGCCACTCTGTCTGCATTGGTTTTAAAACGCGGGTCGTCAAGCATATCGGCGCGGCCCATCACCCCACACAGGGCCGTCCACTGTTTTGCCGTCACCGCAATCACGAACATGCAGGAATCCTTACCACGGAAAATACCGTCGGGAGCCACCGCCGGATGGTGCCTGCCATTGCGCGTCGGTTGCATTTTGCCGTTGGAATTACTGTATAGCTGCACGTTCAAATCATGGCAATGAAAGTAACTGTCCAGTAACGAGCAGTCGATATGCTGACCGCCGCCGCCCTGCGAACGATAAAACAGCGCACCGTTGATCGCCGCCAGTGCATGCACACCGGTGTTGACATCGCCCATCGAGATCGTTGGCATCACCGGAGCTTCGTGGGGATAACCCATCAAACTGGTCACCCCCGAATAAGCCTGCCCCATATAATCGAAGCCGGGCAGGTGCGACAGCGGCCCCGTTTGACCAAAAGCCGAGATTGAACAGAAAATCAATTCAGGATTTATTTCACGGACCACGTCCCAACCAAGGCCCATGTCGGCGATCACACCGGGTGAATAATTTTCAATTAACACATCGGTCTCGGCAATGAGCTTTTTGATAATTTCCAGCGACTCAGCTTTGCGCATATCCAGGCACAGGCTTTTTTTGCCGCGGTTCTGCTGAATAAAGTAACCGCTACGGCCATTTTTGTAATAGGCCATTGTTCGCGTCATATCACCGCGCGGAGCAAGCTCAACCTTGATAATATCCGCACCCATTTCAGCCATCAGTCGGGTGGTGGTCGGCCCGGCCAGGGCATGGGTAAAATCGAGCACCTTGCAGTTTGACAGGATGTGTTTAACGGTCATGTCGCTACTTCCTTCATTATGGTTGTATGTCGGAATGACCGCTGGAACGTGTTTTGTTCCGCGGCCCTTAGCGAGTTAACTTAGACTGATTCTCGCGTTCTGCCAAGGCTTATTCGGATTTGCCACCGCTTACCTCGCCGACCGACAATGCGGCGCCACGGCCTTGCCTAAAGTAATCGGGCTCACCGGCGGCCCAGATCTCCCCCATCATTTGATAACCCCCATCCACTGCCAGAGTTTCCCCGGTAACAAATTCACTGGCCGAGGAACCGAGATAAGCGCAGGCTTCAGCAATATCCCAGACATCACCTGCCCGGCGCATAGGGTTGGCGTATTTGAATTGTTCAGCTGCTTCGCGAGAATAATTACGTAAGCCATTGGAGGCAATGGCGCCTGGCGAAATGCAGTTGACGCGAATATTCAGTGGCGCCCATTCCACAGCGACACTTTTGCTCAGATAAACCACACCGGCACGGGCTGCTGCCGAATGGGTGGTTTGCAGGGTGCCACGATGAATATTAACGACGATATTAATGATGTTGCCGGGCTGAGCGGCATCCCGCCAACGCCTGGCAGCGGTTTGCATCATGTACCAGGTGCCATTGAGGTTGGTATCAATAACCGCCTTCCAGCCCTTCACGGAATAATCGATCGGGTTCTGCGCAAACTGGCCGCCCGCATTGTTGACCAGCACATCCAGGCCACCTCGGTCGGCCCATATACGGTCGATAAGCGCCTGCACCTCCTCGGGCTCGCGGATGGTCATCGCCTGCGTGGTCACACCACCGCGTACACCATCGCGTATCAGGGCCGCAGTCTCCTGCAGCGGCTCGTCGCGCCTGCCGCAAATGACCACGTGGGCGCCCAACCGGGCGTAGAGAATGGCTACGGCGCGACCAATGCCAGTGCCGCCGCCTGATATCAACGCAGTTTTACCGGCCAGTAAATTGTGCTGATAAGCGGTCGGGCAGCTCAGCAGATCGGCGTCATCCAGCCCGTATAGTTCGTTTTCCTGATTCACATCCCCTCCCGGGCACGATGATTTACTGCATGACCCATCATCCGGTCAGGGTGTGTCAAAATAGGTCGGCTTGCCATTGGGCCAGGGCTCGCCCCAGAGTTGCTGCCCGCCATCCACCGTCAGGCATTCACCGGTGTTAAATTTACCCGCCGAGGTGCCAAGATAAACCACGGCCTCGGCGATATCCATGGCGTCGCCACAGCGCAACATCGGGTTAGCCCGGTGAAAATCCTTTGATGCTTCTGGCGGGTACACATTCAGACCCGGGGTCGCCACCGTGCCAGGCGCCACGCAGTTGACGCGAATATTGAAGGGCGCCCACTCCACCGCCACGCTGCGGCTAGCGAAAACCACACCGGCTCGCGCCGCGCAGGTATGGGCAATACCCGGCATGCCGCGCCATATGTCGGCAACGATATTGACGATGTTGCCGGCCTGCTGGTGATCGCGCCAATGCTGGGCGGCTTTTTGCATCATGTACCAGGTGCCATTAAGGTTGGTATCGATCACCGCGTTCCAGCCCTTGACCGAGTAATCAATAGCTTCCTGGGGGAACTGCCCGCCGCCATTGTTCACCAGAATATCGAGTCTGCCGTATTTATCCCAGACGGTGTCCATCAACACTTCTACCGCTTCCGGGTCGCGGATGGTCATGGCCATGGTGTCAATTTCCACCCCCAGGCGTTGCCTGATGCCCGCTGCGGTATCGTCCAGATTTTGCTGATTGCGGCTACAGATCATCACCGTGGCGCCCAGTCTCGCAAACAGGTAGGCCATGGCACGGCCAAGACCGGTACCACCACCAGAAACGATCGCAACCTGCCCTTTGAGCAGGTCATCCCGGTAGACGGTGGCGTAGGCCGCCAATTCGTCATCGTTAAGGCCCCAGGATTTGGCTTCGGTATCGGGCATAAAATTTTACCTCTGTTACGGCGCGCTAAAGTTGGGCATGCGCTCTACCTGTAGGTTGCCGCAGCCTTGCACGGCGTCCGGAAAGTCACTCGGCGACAAGCGCTAGCCACCTGCTATTGCGTGGCCGTTCGCTTCAGCATCACCTGGTTATAAAGCGTCTCGCGTTAAAATACCGCGTTAAACGTTATTTGTTTAAAAAATTCAGCGGCAAGCCGGGCCGTGGCCAGTCGATGGCAACCAGCCGACCGGTGGTGCCCAACGTAATGTAGGCGGTTCGTAACTCCGCTCCGCCAAAGCAAATATTGGTGGTGCCGTGATCGGGCATGGCGACATGCTCAACCGTGCGACCATCGGGTGACACCACGGTAATACCGCCGTTAACCAGCGTCGCCACGCAAATATTCCCCGCCGAATCCACCGCCAGAGAGTCGAACAACTGATGTCCCGGCAGGCCAACCACCAGATTGCGGCGCGGCTGGCCATTGGCCCGCACATCGGCAAACTGTCCCGGCCCGGACAAGTCGTAGGACCACAATCTGCCGGTAGGCGTTTCCGCCACATAAAGAGTCTTCTCGTCGGGTGATAGCCCGATTCCGTTCGGCCCTTCCATCGGGAAAATCATCTCGCGAATACTCGAGCCGTCCGGCAGAGCATAAAACACCCCGGTCACGTCCCGGGAGCGCGGATAGTGCTTGCCGTGATCGGTAAACCAGAAACCTCCGGTGGCATCAAAAACTATGTCGTTGGGCCCTTTGAGGGGCTCGCCATCGCAGTCCCTGTACAACACCTCAAACTCACCGGTATCGATATCAACTTTTTCGATACGCCCGCTGGTGTAATCTTTTGCGGTCAGTCCGGGGGAGATTCGACCGTCGCGCTCGGTGAATTCAAAACCGCCGTTATTACAGACGTAGCATTTGCCATCCGGCCCCATCGCCGCGCCATTGGGCCCGCCCCCGGTGTTCGCGACTACGCTGACACTGCCATCCGGTGCCACCCGCGACAGTCGCCCACCGGCAATTTCCACGAGCAACACACTGCCGTCGGGCATTGCTATCGGACCCTCGGGAAACATTAATCCGGATGCAATTTCTCTGATTTCCGCCATCACCAACCCCGTCTTCGCCATTGTTCTTGTGCTTGCCGAGCATAACTGTAAGTGAGGATCACCACCAGTTACAGCATTAATATCCGATTCAGTTAGCAACAGACTATTTAAAATTGCGGCTCACAAACTATACTGAGGGCGACCATCGATACCAGACGAGAGTCTTCAAGCAACTATTTCTCTCGCTAATAAAAGCAACTACAGGGATCAGAAAAATGAACTTCAGTGACAAAGCGGTGATTACCGGGGTAGGCGAAACGCCCTATACCCGTGGCGGCGACAAGACTTCCGTACAACTCATGCTGGAAGCTATTCGCAACGCCGCCGCCGATGCCGGTCTCAAACCAAAAGACCTCGACGGTATCATTCCACCAATGATGGATACCTATTCGGAAGAACTGGCGGCAAACCTGGGCATCGCCGATATGCGCTATTCAGTGACAGTTCACACCGGTGGCGCCAGCGCCGTGACCGGCCTGCAGGATGCCGCGATGGCAGTCGCCAATGGTCTCGCTAACCACGTTTGTGTGGTCGTGGGCTGGAACGGCTACTCGGCGCTGCGACCAAAACCCGGCCACAAGCCCAATCGCTCGCTGCGCGAAACCGCCATGTCGTTATCTACCAGGGATTTTTATTTCCCTTATGGCGTCGCCGCGCCGGTTCAGCTCTACGGCTGGCTGGCGACACGACACCAGCAGATATACAAAACCCGACCTGAAGATACCGGCGCCATCGCACTGGCAGCCCGTAAACACGCCCAGCTCAATGACAAGGCCATGATGCAGGGTCAGGAGCTGACCATGGAGCAGTATCTCAACGCGCGCTGGATATCAGAGCCCTTCCGTCTCTACGACTGTTGCCTGGAGACCGATGGCGCCTGCGCGGTGATTGTATCCAGCCCCGAGCGCGCCAAAGATCTCGCCAAAAAGCCCATTTATATTGCCGGAGCGGCTGAGGGCCACCCCTACCCGGCCGATGATATAGCAGCCCGACCCGACCCCTTCCAGATCGGTCTGTCCTTCGCGGCCCAGAAGGCTTTTGATATGGCCGGTGTTAAAGCCACGGACATGGACTTTATGCAAATCTACGACTGCTTTACCTATGTGGTGATGCTACAAATGGAAGCGATGGGACTTTTTGAGCGCGGCGGCCTTGGCGACTACGTAAAAGACGGCAGAATCGAACTGGGCGGCGCCTGTCCCATCAACACCCACGGCGGCCTGTTAAGTGAAGGGCATGTCTGGGGCGCCAATCATATCGTTGAAGCCACCCGACAATTACGCGGCGAATGTGGCGACCGGCAGGTCAAGGACGCCAGGCTTGGGCTCGTCACCGGTTGGGGTGATCTGGGCGACGGCAGCATCGCCATTCTGCACAACTGAGCATCAGCTTTTACTGAATGTTTATATTAAGTTCTCTAATAAAGTTCTCAACTCTAGAACGGAGATACCATCATGACCGGTCCATTGCCTCAGGCTCGCCCCATACCCCAGTCAAGCGATCACTTAAACGGCCAGTTCTGGGCACATTGCGCGACAGGTAAACTGTGTTTTCAACGCTGTCTCGATTGCGACACCTGGCGGCATATGCCCCGTTATATGTGCGCCGAATGCGGTTCAGACCAGTGGGAATGGCGGGAGTCCTCCGGCAAAGGCCGGATATTTTCGTGGATCATTACCCACCAGGCGATGCACCCCAAGTTTCGCGATGAAACGCCCTACGCAGCGCTGGTAGTAGAAATGGAAGAGGGCGTGCGTTTTGTCAGCAGACCCCTTGGCATTGGTAACGACGAACTGGCCATCGACATGCCGGTGCAAGTCATCTTCGAAAATATCGGCGAAGATTATGCCCTGCCGCTGTTCCGCAGAGCCTAGCTAAACGCTACTGAGTACGCATTAACCAGTTGGGTGGCGACTTCATACAACAAATAACATTAGACCCTGGGTAAGCGGAACGCTGCCCAGGGTAACCGCGGCCCCCTAGCGGCCCCCTAATAGTCACCGACCATCAGCACACCTGCCGCGATTAGAGCATCTATTTCAGCATCGCTTTTTTTCAGAAAATCGCTGAGGATCTGTCGATTATGCTCGCCCAACGTCGGCGCCTGATAATCCGGCTCGGCAGGGTAGGCATTGGTTCTGATCGGCATACCCGGCATTTGAAACTCGCCCGCGAACCGATCTTTCACCGTACGCACGGTGCCCCGGGCCACCAGGTGCGGGTGGGTCAGTGTTTCCACCACGCTAAGAACCGGCGCACAAGGTACCGAGTGGGCCTGTAATTGCTCAATCGCTGTATGAATATCAGGGAATCCGGCCAGCCAGTCTTCAATCAGTTTAACCACTTCATCGCGGCGCTCGAGACGCACCGCATCAGTGGCGAAGTCCGGCGCTGCAATTAAGTCAGTCCGACCCATCGCTGCACATAAGTCCCGCCAGTGATGCATAAACCCCATCAACACAATATCGCCGCCGTTACCTCGGAATAAACCCGCCGGAGCGAGATAGGACAGATGACGACCGCCGCGCCTGGGCTCGATCGCACCGTCACTGCCGCTGGCCTGATGCACGTTGACTTCATGGCAGTGGTAATAACAGTCCAGCAACGCAATATCCAGATGTTGACCCTGACCGGTACGCGCCCGGTTTAACAGCGCCGCTGCTATGGCAAACGCGCCGTGCACCCCTGTGCTGACATCACCGATGCCGGCCAGTGGAATATGGGGCGCCTCGTCCGCCTCGCCAATCATCGACGTAATCCCCGCGTAAGCCTGGGCAATATAGTCATAGCCAGGCTTATCAGATAAGGGGCCGGTTTGACCGAGGGCT
>JBFJZC010000117.1:0-8504 GCA_041622295.1 Porticoccaceae bacterium | reverse complement strand
TTGACTCCGACGAATACAAGGCCCGGATTCAGCAAATCGAAGCGGACCTGCAGCAGAAGCAGGAAGCTGCATTTCACGCGCTGCATGACTCGGCTCGGGAAAAGGAAGTCAAGCTCTATCAGGCGGCGGAAGGCTTCTCATTTATTCCCATCGTCAATGGTAAGGAGATTACCCCGGAAGCCTTCGAAAAGCTGAGCAAGGAAAAACAGCAGGAGATTGAGCGCGCTAACCAGCAATTGCGTGACCAGTTGCGCGGGATATTGCAAAAATCCTTACCCGCATGGCGTAAGGATGCGCGGGAAAGATTCCTGCGCATTAACCATGAGGTCACCATGGAGGCCGTGGGTCTGTACATCGAGACGCTCAGCCACAAATACGCAGATCTGCCACAAATGCTCAATTATCTGAGTGACGTGCAGGCTGATATTATTGCCAATGCCGCTGATTTCCGCCCTTCCGAGGCAATGCAGGGCATGCCGATGCCGTCGCAGAATTCGCTCAGTCGCTACGAAATCAATGTCATGCTCGATAACTCTGAATTGCAGGGCATGCCCGTCGTTTTTGAAGATCATCCCAGCTATGCCAATGTGCTCGGTCGAGTCGAGAACAAGGCTTTCATGGGCGCATTGACGACGGACTTTACGCTTATTAAACCGGGCGCTTTGCACAAGGCCAACGGTGGTTATCTGGTGCTTGAGGCGCGCAAGTTGCTGGTGCAGCCCTACGCCTGGGAGGGCCTCAAACAGGCCTTGTATTCCCGTGAGCTGCGCATTGAATCCCTGGAGCAGGCACTTAGTCTGGCCAGCACTATATCCCTTGAGCCAGAACCGATTCCGCTAGACATCAAGGTGGTATTGTTCGGTGACAGCATGTTGTACTACATGCTGTATGCCTACGATCCCGATTTTGCTGAACTGTTTAAGGTGCCGGCGGATTTTGAAACCCACCTGCCCAGAAACCCCGAGAACGACTTTCTTTACGCTCGCATGATCGCCACCATGGTGCGTGACAGCAAGCTGGTGCCTTTTGATAAAACGGCGGTTGCCGCCGTGATTCAGCAAAGCATGCGGTTGATGGATGACGCCGAAAAACTGTCCACGCATATGCGCAGTATTACTGATTTACTCTGTGAGGCGAGTTACTGGGCCGCGCAGGCAGGGCGCAGTGTGGCTACAGCGGACGACGTGCACAAAGTTATTACGACCCAGGTGGATCGTATCGACCGGGTACGCGATCAGATACAGGAAGGCATTCTCCGCAACCAGATAATGATTGATACCGAGGGAGAAGCTGTCGGTCAGGTTAACGGCCTGTCGGTGTTGCAGTTGGGTAACTTCAGTTTTGGTCAGCCCTCGCGTATCACCGCAACCACGCGACTTGGTGACGGCAAGCTCATTGATATCGCTCGCGAGTCTGAGATGGGCGGCCCCACGCATACCAAAGGCGTGTTTACCCTCAGCAGCTTCCTCGGTGCTCGCTACGGACAGCGGGCGCCATTGTCGCTGACGGCGAGTCTTGCCTTTGAACAAAACTACGGTGGTGTCGATGGCGATAGCGCGACCATGGCGGAGCTTTGTGCGCTGCTGTCGTCACTTAGCCAGGCCCCCATTAAACAGAGTTTTGCTATTACTGGGTCGATGAATCAGCACGGTGCGGCGCAGGTGATTGGTGGTGTGAATGAGAAAATCGAGGGCTACTTTGATATCTGTAACGCCCGTGGCCTCACCGGTGAGCAAGGGGTGGTGATTCCGGCAAAGAATGTGCAAAATTTGCTGCTGCGCCCCGATGTGCTCACGGCCATTGAAAATGGTCAGTTCCGCATTTATCCGGTGCAACACGTTGACCAGGCCGTGGCGCTACTCACCGGTATCGCTGCCGGGCAACCGGACGCTGACGGCAATTATCCGGCTGAAACCATCAATGGTCGGGTCCAGGCGCGCTTGCAACAGTTTGCCGATTTGCGACGCAATTTCGGCCGGGATGACAGAATTGGTGGCCCCGAAGGGGATAAAGCTGCAGGTTCGCGTCCCGAACCCGACCCAAAAGCGCCGGATATTCCACGCGGCCCACCAGCTTCAGGTCACAACGTGTAGATTCGTACAACGACACTGCGATCTGGCTGAGGTGCCGGTTTTATGATGGCCCCGGAACGTTTTCCAGTGACTCTGTGCCGGCTCCCCAGGCACGAAGGTGGTCGGTCTGCGGTGGTGAACCTGCTGTCCGTATGTTAACCGCTGGTGCCGCGCAGACCACCCAGTTTAGTTAGCAGCCAGCCATATTTCGAGCTCATCAGCACCACCGACCCGCCGCCCGTCGATAAATACCTGTGGTGTGGTGTCGTGGCCGGATATCGCCTTCAGGGAACTGTAACTAACGCCACCCTGCCCCAGTTCTATTGCTTCATAGTGTAGCTTGCGGGCCTCCAGCGCCCGTTTGGCACGGAGGCAGTGGGCGCAACCCGGTTTGGACAGCAGCGTTATTCGGTGCGGTTGTTTTGCTCGCGGATTAATGTAGTGGAGCATCGTCTCGGCGTCCGATACTTCAAAGGGATCACCCGGCTGCTGGGGTTCGATAAACATTTTTTCGATCACGCCGTTTTTCACTAGCATTGAATAGCGCCAGGAGCGAGCGCCAAAGCCGAGATCCTGTTTGTCCACTAGCATCCCCAGGTCTGCGGAGAACTGGCCGTTTCCGTCTGGAATAAAGGTGATATGTTCGGCGTGCTGATCCTGCTGCCAGGCCTGCATGACAAAGGCATCGTTCACCGATAAACAGATGATGCTATCTACGCCGTTGGCAAAGAACACTGGCGCCAGTTCGTTGTATCCAGGCAAATGTGTAGATGAGCAAGTGGGCGTGAACGCCCCCGGCAAGGCGAACACAATGACAGTTTTGTTATCAAACAGCTCGCTGCTGCCAATCTCTTGCCAGGCGCCGCCTTGGCGGATTTTGAAGATGACCTGCGGAACCGGTGAACCTTCCATATTTTTCATTTGCATGACCTCTCTCGTGTTTAGCTTGTTGCCTGATTGTTTATCGCGTGTTTGTCGCGGCATGAGGTCAATATACAACTGGGTATCGCATAGATATAATTGATTGTTACTATATAAATCATAGATAAGAACTATGATCTGACGAGGCTTTCACCTGGCAAGACTGTGAGCTGGCAAGACTATGGCCTGGCAAGACTACGCCGTGACGAGACTATGAATCTGCGAGACCTGGAATACCTGATTGCATTAAGTGAGGAAAAGAACTTTGGCAAAGCGGCTGAACGCTGTTATGTCAGCCAGCCGACGCTGAGTGCGCAGATAAAAAAGCTCGAAACCTATCTCGGCGTGCAGCTGATTGAGCGTCACCATAAGGGCCTGACCCTGACCGATGCGGGCAGGGAGGCGGTCAAACACGCCCATCTTGTTCATGAGCAGGTACGCCAGATCAGGGCGATGGCCGACGAATTTCGCGATCCATTCAGCGGTACCCTCAAGCTGGGTTTGATTCCAACTATTGGTCCGTACTTATTGCCGCAGATTATCAAGCCGCTGAAAAAGGCTTTTCCCCGCTTAAAGCTGGAATTACACGAAGCGCAAACCCATGAACTGCTCGACCTGCTAAGAAGTAGTCGCCTCGATCTTTTAATCCTGGCGCTGCCCATTAGTGACAATCTGGCTGGTCTGAGCCAGCTGACTTTGTATGACGAGGCTTTCTATCTGGCGGTGCATCGCTCTCGGGCGGTCGCCAAAAAAGCCGCGATCAGTTACGCGGATCTGGATGCCACGCAAATCGCGCTGCTCGCTGAAGGCCATTGCCTGCGGGAGCATGCTCTCGAAATCTGCCAGATGTCCAAAGGCAAAGCCATCAGTGCGTTTACCGCCACCAGTCTTGAAACCTTGCGTTACATGGTTGAGGCGAACGAGGTAATGACACTCATGCCGGAAATGGCCATGGGGCCAACGTTGATGAAGCATTCGCAGATTCGCTATATCCCGTTCCAGTCGCCAGTGCCAACCCGGCAGGTCGGTATGCTCTATCGCAACGCCACGCAGCGGCATACGTTGTTCGCGGCTATTCAGCAAACGATTATTGAGCAAGCGATTGTTCAGCTCACGCCTGCCGAGGCTGCTGGTGTTTAGCGGATTCGTGAAACCAGATAGCTTAACTGGCAGTTGGCCTGACCCACGACGCCGTTTGCCGTGGGCGATCTAGAATGGTCTGTCGCCCTTTAGGGAAACCCGGTGTAGCAGTCGGCGATAGCCGTCGTAATCGTTGATCGGATAATGATGGGTCGAGCGATTGTCCCATATCAACAGGGCCCCGACGCTCCAGCGAAAACGGCACTGAAATTCAGGTTTGCGGGCATGCTGGTAGAGCTGGTTCAGCAAGGGCTCGCTAGCAGCTTCTGTCCAGCCTTCAAAGCACACTGTGTGGGCTTCGTTAACGCACAGTACCTTTTCCCCGGTTTCGGGGTGAGTACGCACTACCGGGTGAATAGCTGTAAACGCCTCGGGGGCGGAAGTGTCACCTGAATCATTGAGGCGTGGTGTGCGCGTTTTGGAGACCGCAGCTTTTCCCGAGGTGTTGATGGCTTTCAGACCATCGATCTGGTCTTTTATGTCCTGGGGAAGCGTCATATAGGCGATGTGCATGTTACAAAAAATGGTGTCACCACCCAGGGGCGGGGTCTCCAGTGCGTAGAGGGTAGCGCCTGCGGCCGGTGTTTCCAGATAGGTGGTGTCTGCATGCCAGACACCACCAAAATTAATTTTCTCCTCAGGTAGTTTGAGCACCGGCGCCACCAAAGGGTAACCCTCGATGCCTTTTAAAAAGGGGTACTTGTCTATTTCCCCAAACTGCCGAGTGAAGGCCAGTTGCTGGTCGGGTGTTAATTGCTGGTCGCGAAACATCAGTGCCTTACGTTCCAGCCACACCTGCCTTAACTCGGCCAGGGTGTCAGCCGGCAGGGGTTTGGATAAATCCAGCCCGGTTACCTCGGCGCCAATGAACGGGGCTAAAGGCTCTACCTGAAAGTGAGTGCTCATGTCTGTGTCCGCCTGGCTATGACCATTTCGCTGTACCTAATGCGCTGTTACACCCACACCAATTGCAATTTTTCCACCACGCGATCGCCGAAACCATCGGTGCTAACTAGCTGACTACTGCCGTCCGGTGCGGCCAGTTCGGCGGTGGTATAGCCATCACTTAGCACACCTTGCATGGCCACCCAGACATCGTTTGCCTCTGCGGCCATGCCGAAACTGTATTCCAGCATCATGGCTACCGAGCCGATCATGGAATAGGGGTTGGCAATATTTTGCCCGGCGATGTCTGGCGCAGAACCATGGGAGGGCTCGTAGTACGCTTTACCGTCACCGATACAGGCCGAGGGCATTAAACCCAGTGAGCCGATCAATCCACCGGCCTGATCGCTGAGGATATCGCCAAACATATTCTCCATGACCATGACGTCGAACTGGCAGGGGTTCAAACAGAGGTGGGTCGCCGCCGCGTCGACTAGCATATGCACCACCTTCACCTGAGGGAAGTCCTGCGCCACTTCCTCAAGGATTTCATTCCATAACACGCTCGATTTGAGAATGTTGCTCTTGTGGATATTGTGCAGCACCTTTTTACGCATCATGGCCTGCTCAAAAGCAGTTAGTACCACCTGCCGAATCTGTACTTCGTCATATCTGAGCACTTCTTCGACATAACGGAGGTTACGGTCATCCCTGCCGATAAACTTCTTGCCAAAATAAAGCCCACCGAGCAGTTCGCGAATCATCAGAATATTGATGCCGGCGCCAACAATCTCCGCTTTTAACGGTGAGAGGTGAGCAAGTGCACTGGGCAGCACCACTGGGCGGAAGTTGGCATAGGTATTGTAACGAGCTCGTAGCGGCAACACTGCGCCGCGCTCTGGTTGCAGGTCGACCGGTATTGTCATGGCCTGTTCATGGGCCAGACCAACAGGACCTTTTAGAATGGCATCGGCACTGTCACATACCGCCTGAGTCTGTTCGGGAAAAGGGTGCCCGTGGGCAAAATAAGCGCCAGCCCCAAAGGGCGCGTCAAGAAGTTCTATGTCCACCGCCTTGCGCGCGGCCAGCAGGTGAAGCACCTTGATAGCTTCTGTCATGATTTCCGGGCCGATACCGTCCCCGGCCAAAATCGCGATTTTGTAACTGGTCATATACACGCCAACGAAGGGTTAAAAATTGTCTGGCGATTGTAGCTAAGGCGGCCAGACTTTCACAGCTGCAGCGTCCGCGTGCGGCACGCCATCGCCATCCGGTCTGGTGACATGCTTCCCACGGTTCGCCGGTCGTGGTGCGTTCGCGATAGCTACCCTGGCAATTGTCCAGGTCTTCAACCGAGCACCGCCATGATGCAGATCAGTGCGGGCGGTAACTCATCGCGCTGGCGGTACCGGGAATGACTTTGACCAATATGGCTTTGCCTGGTATTGACGGCATAAATCCATAACCTGGCAGTGCAAAGTGCACCGCATGAATGCGCGTTTAATCGTGTATAAATAAATCGCTGAGCCAGACATAATTGACTTAATGTGGCAGGTCAGGCAGCACTCGGCTAAACCTTAATTAGTTTATCGAGTTGAGCTGTGCGTTAAAAACATATATTAATCAGGTGAGTAGAAAAAAGCATAAACTAAACACTGAGGGGTATAGACATGGAACTGGATCTCGGCGGTAAAGTAGCCATTATCACCGGCGCGTCACGGGGTATTGGTCGCGCTATTGCGGAACGCTTGGCGGAGGAAGGCTGCGATTTGCACCTGGCGGCGCGTTCGCTCGATGAGCTGGAGGCCGCACAGGAACAACTCGTCGAAGATTATGGTGTCACCGTAGAGATCTACCCCATGGATCTGGCGCAGAGTGACAACATCAACGAACTGGCTGCGGCCTGTAGCGATGCCGATATTCTCGTCAATAACGCGGGCGCCATTCCCGCGGGTTCTATTAACGCCGTCGACGAGGCCACCTGGCGCTCGGCATGGGATCTCAAAGTCTACGGCTTTATCAATATGTGCCGCGAAATGTACCCCAACATGCAGGCGCGTGGTGGTGGCGTCATCATTAATATCATCGGCATCGCCGGTGGCGAAATAGAAGAGTTCAACTACATTACTGGCACAGCCGGTAACGCCAGCCTCGCCGCTTTTACCCGCGCCCTGGGGGGTGGTAGTCCCGCCGATAATATCCGCGTGGTGGGCATTAATCCCGGCATGACCGCCACCGACCGGCTTGTTACCCTGATGAAGCAGACCGCCAGAGTTAAAGGTATCAATCCCGATGACTGGCGCCAGTTAACCGCCGATATGCCTTTCGGGCGCCCTGCCGAACCGGAAGAAATCGCCGACCTTGCAGCTTTTCTCGCGTCGGAGCGCGCCGCTTATATCAGCGGCACGGTGATGACGATCGATGGCGGCCTGTCCTCGCGGGGACGGTTGTTTTGAGGTTTAACTCGCGCTTTTCGTCACGGTTACATTGATCATGATTAACTCCATATTCTGTACATATTTTCTTAGTACGTGAAAATTTGTTCGTGGTAGTAGTTAGGAAATAAGCAGGGGGTAAAACCTGCTGGTAACAAGATCTGTTGCTCGGGCTAGCTCAGCAGTGTCGCAGCAAAATTGTCACCGACAAAACGGGCATAGAAAATGGTTAAATCGCCAAATACTGCGTGTAAAGAACATCTTTTTATGGGGCGAGCGCTACACACAAACGGTGGCTGTAAATAGTTGGTGGCGGCAGTGCTAAATCGAGTGCTCGGTGTTAAGTCTGGCCGCTGGGTTTGTGCTGGTTTCATAGACATCAATCGCTAAAGTATCTCGATACTTTAGCGCAAAGGGTTATTTCGCCTGTGCTAAACTCAATTTCGTCTGTGGTTCCTGCCAGCGTTAAAATGATCTGGCAGACAGGCGCGCCTCGTCAGGGTGGTGTTGGCCCGACGCGGATGGGTTAACGGCGATGACGCCAGGCAATTAGCAGGAGTGAAAACTATGGGCAGGGAACAGAAAAGTAACAAAGAGACGAAGAAGAAACCGGCCTTGAGTGACAAGGAAAAGAAAGCTGCTAAGAAATCCAAAAAAGACTCAAAAAAGGCCATTTGATCGGTCTGCATATGTTGCGGACTGTCGGCACACTAGTCTTTTTTACAGTGGTCGTTTGCTGATGTTTGTTGTGCTGGTGAACGTGCGTGGTGGAGCATTGCTAGGGTAACGACTTTGCCGCACAGTCATGTAATGGCAAGTAGACCGGGATAGCGCGATGGTAACTGCAGTAACGGGTGATATCAGGGCGATAATTCGGGGTCTCTCAGACCGAGTTGTCGCGGCCCAGAAAGACGTGCGTATCCTCAACAGCATCAAGTGGGATGATGGGGTGCGTGAAGCATTCTTTGCCGGAGGGTGCCGGGAGCAGCCACCGGTCGATGTTGATTATTACAAGCGTATACCGCTTGGTTTCGATAGCCAGCGACTGGCC
>JBFJZC010000116.1:0-8567 GCA_041622295.1 Porticoccaceae bacterium | reverse complement strand
TCGAGTATCTTCGACCGCATATCGCCCTCTGTAGGCATCGTAATCTTCTGGTCGCCCGTCGGAGAGTGTGATGAGAATCTTGGTACGTGCCCGGGTTAAATTCAGCAAGTGGCCCAAATGTCGAATCGCGACCCCCATGCGGGTAAACCCTTTTGCGCGAATACCACTGATGCGTTGGCGAACGGCGCTGCTGTACGTCTCGTCGAAACGCTTAATACGATAGGTTTCGCAGCGTTTATTGGTGCGCCCGGAAAATCCGTAAATCGCATAGCGATCGCCCAGAGTTTCCAGCGCCTCACACAGCAGGATCAGTGATTCACGCTCCGCGTCATTAATCCAGCCGTGGGTTGAGCCGCTCATATCCACCATAAACATCACAGCGATGCTGCGCTCACGGTTGCGATACCGGGTGTAAACGTTGTCACTCATCTCCCGACCACTGGCAAAGTCAGCCTGCGCTTCTACCAGAGCATCGAGATCAATATCGTCGCCCTGGGATTGTTTGCGCAGGAGCTTCGATTCACCCAGCACCGCTTCAAAGGTCTTCTTGATCGACTTAAGCAGGCCGCTGTATTTCTCCAGGGTCTTTTCGACAAAACGGTCATCAACCGGTGGCACATCGTGCTCGTTGAGCAGACAGTATCCCTCACGATAGCGCTGGCGGAGGTAATCCCACTCTCGATACCTGATGGTGTTGTCCAGTTGCGTATATTCTTCAGTATCCAGGCCGATCTCACCCAGGTCTGATTCGCGGTCGCTGGCGTAAGGAATGGACGATATGCCATCCAGATAATGCTCAGGTATTTCGCCAAAGTCCTGCAGGATGGACTCCATCAAGGCTTCAATTTCAGGCGTCATCTCCACCAGTTGATCGTCGTAACGAAGTTCGACAGGTCCATCGCCCTGGCTTTGATCATCCGCGTCCATCAGGCTAAAGCGCTTGTCGTCGTCATCCGTTGCCGCGGTATCACCCCGGTGGATCATCTGCTGGATCGTCCGCTGTAGCTCGCCAAGCGCTTCCTGGACAGCCGATTTCTCGCGTTCAATACGGGCCAGCATCGCTTTGCGAACATTGGCCAGATCCAGCCTGCCCTGATAGCGTTTTAATTGTGGTAGCTGCTTACCTGAGAAACCCTCGATCATCGCGATGCTATCGAGCGCTGTCGCGGCGGGTTCAGTCAATATCAACACTGACTTTTTGAAAGCGTCCCAGTCGCGTTTATGCTCATCCGAATAATAGGCCAGCTGCTCAAATTGCCGATGTATACCCGGCAGATCACGGGCGATACACGCATCGAGACGAATACACTCAAGGCGATTAAATATGTCGGTGCTAACAGCGGAATTAGTGACGCGAAACAACTGATCGAGAGCCTGATATCGCCACATGCCATAACGTGTTTGCGCCCACATGTGCACAGTGATCAACTTGTACAACGAGAAATTAAGGTCCCGCTCGGCATATTCATTAATTTGATCAGGCAAGAACACCCTTTCGGTATCGGTGTAAGCTTCGTGGTGTTTGGTGATCGTTAATTCGCGCCCACCCAGCCCAATGACAAAATGTTGCAGAAACTGGCCGACCGAATCATAGGTGCAACGGCTGAGGCGAAAAATATAGCCAGCCATATACTCGCTCGGATCGGTCAAGGCGTCCACAGCGCCCTGTAGATCATCATTATCAAACAGCTGCATTGCCGCCATCAGCCACGCTTCGACACCCGCCTGATCCAGCGCTGCGAACACCCTTGGCGCAGTGCTAACAAAGTGTATGGCCAGATCGGCATGCGATTGACTGATGATGTCAGCCCACCGAACAATAAAAAGCTGATCTTCGCGCTTCAATGCATCGAGCGCGGCAAAGTGTTCTGCATCCTGTCCAGACTGATCAAGCGCGTTGCCGAGGATTCTTTTGAGTTCGTCCCGGATCGCCGTCGCGCCTGCGAAGCTATCACCTGGGCGCCCTTTATTTAAAACCCCATCAGGCCCTTTATTTGAAGCACTGCCAGGCCTTGCAGCCAGTTTCACCGGTGACATGCTAAGACGGCAACGTCAATCTAAAACACAGAGCGGCTGAGTTCATGCACCGCCTTTAGCATATCGACATCGTCGGTTAACGACAGCGCAACAGCGGCGTCCGTCGCCACTACCGGTGAAATGCCGTCGACGATCAGTTTCGCCGCATTAACCAGCAGGCGAGTACTGGCGCCTTCTTCCAGACCAACGCCTTTAAGGTTGCGCGTCATGTCGCCAAACTTGACCAGCTGACTGGCCACCACAGTGTCGATGCCCGGCGCTTCTTTTTCGACGATCATTTGTTCTTTTTCGGCATTGGGGTAGTCAAACTCAAGGGCGACAAAACGCTGCCGCGTGCTTTGTTTAAGGTCTTTCATCACGCTCTGGTAGCCTGGGTTGTAGGAAATCGCCAGGCAAAATGTGTCGGGAACCTGCAATAATTCGCCGAGCTTCTCAATTGGCAACAGGCGGCGGTTGTCGCACAGGGGGTGGATCACCACTGAGGTATCCTTGCGCGCCTCAACAATTTCATCCAGATAACAGATACAGCCGTTGCGGGCAGCCCGCGTCAAAGGGCCATCGACCCACACTGTCTCTCCGCCTTTTACCAGGTAACGGCCAATCAGATCGGACGCCGTTAAATCATCGTGACAGGCCACCGTGATCATCGGCCGCTGTAAATACCAGCTCATATATTCAATAAACCGCGTTTTGCCGCAACCGGTTGGCCCTTTTAGCAGCACGGGCAGCTGATTGCGGTAGGCGGCAGCAAACACCTCGACCTCGTTGCCTACCGGTTCATAGTAGGGTTCATCGGTAATAAGGTTTTCTTCGGTTCGAATGGCTTGAATCGACATGGTGGCGAATTTCTCGTGGTTAATGCGGTGCGTGCACCGAGGTAATCAACAGCGGGTAGCCGCGCTCATCTTTTTCAATGCCGTATTGTGCCCGACTTTAGCTCAATGCGCATTGCCAGGGGAAAGCGCGTCGGTGCTGAGCCAGGCTATTTACCTCAATACACAGAAAAACACCCACCAAAGAGCCTGGCGTCTAGAACACAGGCAACATACGAAAAACCTGGGTGAAACAACTGATCAGGCAGGGCCGAACTACATCGCTATGCCGCGCTGACTAAGCAAAGTTTACGGCACCGAGTTATATCGCGGCCTCGGCGCTGGCCAGTGCCAATCCCGGCCACGCAGGATAACGTTCCAGTACATATAGGGAAACAGACTGCGCTTCATCCACCAGTAGCTGCGCCGCGGCACCCGCGGATCGAGGGGAAAGCTTGGCACCACTTCAGCATCGTAGCGAAACTCCGCCATCATCACCTTGCCGTAAGCAACGGTCAGAGGACATCCACCGTAGCCATCGTAACTGGGCAGGTCGCCCGTGTTGTCCCGCGAATCGAGCACAGCCAGCAAGTTGGCTACAACCACGGGAAATTGTCGGCGCACCGCCGCTGCCGTCTTGGCATTTGGCGTATTCGTGCAATCGCCCAGGCCAAAAATATTGGCATAGCGAGTGTGGCGCAGGGTATGGCGATCGACATCCATCCAGCCGGACTCTGCCGCCAATGGACTGGTCTTAATAAAGTCCGGCGCGCTTTGGGGCGGCGTGACATGCAACAAGTCGAAGGATTCCGTCACCGTACTGCCGTCGCTAACGAGCTGAAATGTCGCCGTCTTTGCCTTGCCATCTACGCCGATGAGGTTCTGTCCAAACCGCGGCTTTGCGCCATAGCCAGTCATAATCTGATCCAGCGCTCTGGCAAACAGGGGCACACCAAACATCGCACCGCCCTGATTAAAGAATTGAATATCGGCCACGGTGCCTTGCTGTCGCCAATAATCGGCAGCAAGATAAAGTATTTTCTGCGGCGCCCCCGCGCATTTGATCGGCATCGCAGGCTGCGTGAACAAAGCCCGTCCACCCGTGAATTCGCGAAGGCACTGCCATGTGTAAGGCGCCAGATCAAAGCGATAATTACTGGTGACGCCATTTTTTCCGAGCGCGGCAGGTAAGCCGTCTATTTTGTCCCAATCAAGTTGCAGCCCCGCGGCGACCACCAGATAATCGTAGCTAACGGCCTCGCCAGAAGAGAGCATCACCTGGTTGCTTTCTGGCTCGAAACTCACAACGCTCTCTCGCAACCAGGTTGCCCCGGCGGGAATACAGGCCCCCTCATAACGCATTGTCTGCGCAGCGGTCATACTGCCGCCGCCCACCAGTGTCCATCCCGGCTGGTAATAATGCTTTTCACTGGGCTCCACAATCGCCACATCAAGCGTCGGCCTTTTTCGCCGCAATGCCGCGGCAACAGAGAGACCACCTGCGCCACCACCCACAACTACCACGTTATACTTGCCGTTCGAAGCACTCATTGTCGATGACCCCTGGTCGCTTAAAGCGTTTTATTTTCTGTACTGCAATATTCGCACTGAATTGGCTTTTTTACTCGGCGACCGTCAAATATCGTTTAACAGCAACCGTCGCCCAACACCAACCATAGTCCATCGCCGCAGCCGCGTGGCACTGCCTTGATGAATTTATGCGACTGCACGCGGTGCGTGAGTCCTGCTTCCAGGGTCGATTCAGCTGCTTACTATGCTAGTCAATGGTGGCCAGCTGTACAGTTAAAGCGAGCTAAAATCCTAACGCGCAGCGGCCACATAACCCACTTTCCCTTGTCATCATCGGCTACCCTATTATTATCGAGTTGCTCAGCCATCGACACCCGGACACCCGTTCGAATAGACAGCGCGGGCCACGGGCAGGCATCATCTGAAGCGATCCCTCGGCAACGACAGGCCACTTAAGCCAAAACATGAAACGGGACTTCAACGCTCGTCGAGTGCGCCAAGTAGATAGTCACGGTATTGATCAAACCGGTTCATCAAGCCGCTGCAGATTTCCATCGCAGGCAGGCGGTAGCGATTGCTTTGCGGGGTAATATAGCGCGCCGCTTTTGCCGGACCGCCATCTTCTTCATCAGCACCGCCGACGCCCATTAGATCCGCGACGGCGGTACGCCGCCCGTCAGCGAGACAGGTGCTTTCGGTAATCCACAAGCGTGCAAAGCGGTACCGCATCTTTACTTTTTGCTCAGCTATAGCACTCCAGGTGCCACCGGTATAAGCAAAATCTTTGGGCGCCTCACCGAGCTGCCTTTTAATTTCCGCATCGGCCCTGCGCAACTCCTGCTCCACCTGGTCGCCGTCAGGATCGGTGTAGGCCAGGCGGGAAAGATTCGGATGACTGACCGTATGACCGCCTATTCCCCAACCAAGTGCCATCAACTGGGCTATTTCCTCCCAGCTCAAAATCTTGCTGGTAAGACGTGAGTCACCCATCACCCCAGTATGAAAAAACAGCGTGCCACTGTAGCCATACTCCGCCAGCAACGGCTGCACCGCCGTAAGCATGGTTTTATCTGCATGATCAAAATCGAACATGATCGGCTGCGCAGGCATGTTACCGGCGCCCGGCTCCGCGCCGTCCATCAATGCCTCAAGCTGGTCATAGTTAATCGATTCGAACCCCAGTTCACGGGCCAGCGCAAACATCTGGTCAAGGTGCTCCGGCGTTAAAGGATACTCCGCCCATTGCGACGTGGTGCCGTGACAAACTGTAATGGGAATTCTCAACATCGGACGCTAGCCACTCTTTGTTACTCTTTTATCGCTCTATATCTCAAATCGCCCGTTGTGGTGTGAAGACTACGTTATGCTTTAAATCGCGGCATAGTCAGATTTGATTGTGCTACCCGGCCGATCATGCCGATCTCGTCATACAGAACCGATTCCACCATAGACAGGCCTGTGCTTTGCGGGAAAGCACGGCTATCGATACACAACCATTCACTTGTCGGCATGCGGAACAGGTTGACGGTTATATCTGCATTAATAAAGCCTACCTCCTCAGTCAACAGAACCTGGGAAAAACCGTTAGCAAAATCTGCCAATGCTGCCACGCGCAACAACGGACTGTTGTCCCTGCCTTCAATAACCGGCACAGGTAGTGTTAGCCAGCTGCAGCCGTGACCAATACCGATCTGAAGAAAAACCGGTTTGAGCGGAATGGATCTGTGCAATCCGGGAGTCGATGCACCCTCGTACATGCGATGCTCCGGGCCGATACCGACCACTGGCTGCTGATCCATCGCCTGGGCGATGTGTTTCGGCAGGGCAAGTTCCTGCCTCGCGTAACCAGGCACCTCAACCACGGATTTCTGCAGTACCAGACCACTGGCGCGGCAAACTTCTATATCGTCGTGATAAAGGGAAACATCAAACATTTTTACCCGTTTACCGTCGCGCACGGTTGCGCATTCAACTCTCAGTGGCGCTTTTGGCACTGCGCGAAACAGATCCACGGTGAGTCGCGCCAGTTGCATATCGTTCGCTGAAAACCGCTCCTCCATGGCAGTTACCATCAGGGCTGTTGAGGCCCCGCCGTGGAGGGTCACCGGCCCCCAGGGGCTGGCCGCGGTTTCCGTCGGTACGTAGTACTCACCGTCGCGTAAAAATAGCGCCTGCATAATCTCTATATCCTGGAAATCAAACGTATTTGTGGTTTCTGCATTTTCGTTGGGGTTTTTACCAGTGCATTACACGTCATTCAGTCCTGGCGGACACTGCCGCGCAGCGCTTTTGTTTTACCGTGCCGGGTCTTCCGATCCATACGCTTTTGTTGCGAACCCTTACTGGGCCTGGTGGCTTTCCTGGCTTTGTAGGTCACCGTTGCTGCCAGTATCAATTCTCTCAAACGCGCCACAGCGTCCAGCCGGTTTTTTTCCTGGGTGCGATATTTTTGAGCCTTGATAATCACCACGCCCTCGCTGGAAATACGCTGGTCCTTAAACCGCAGCAAACGCGCCTTGTAATCATCAGGCAAGGATGATGAGTTGATAGCAAACCTTAAATGTACGGCGCTCGATACTTTGTTGACGTTCTGACCGCCCGCACCCTGGGCGCGGATCGCGTTAAGCTCTATTTCACCATCCGGGATGGAGACCCCATTTCTGATATGTAGCACAACAAACCCCCAGGCCGGTTACCGGCTATGCACGGGGCGCCGCTGCCGTGCCCGTGCCAAAAATAACGTCGAGGTGTTCTGTCGGTAAGGCTTTTGTTGACAGTGACACCAGCACCGTCACCAGAATGGACAAGCCTTCCCCGAGTGTTGTACAGGCAAAGGGGTTATTGGCCTGGCCGGCCACCCACCATAAGCCCTGCTCAACAAGGTTGCCATCTGCCGCGCCGTCGGGCATCCAGCCATTGCTAAACACGGTAAACGCCACCGCACCAGTCACAAAACCCCATATAGCACCCTGCCTGGTTACGCCTCGCCAGAACACGCCGATAATTAGAGGCCCAGCCAAAGCGGCCATCATACCGCCCAGCCCTACCCATACCATCAGCGCGATATTCTGCCCAATGGAAAACCAGGCCAGCACTGCGGCACCGGCCAGCACCACAACAATGGACCAGCGGCTGATGCGCAGTACGTTGTGATCTATTTCGGCTTCAGTGGCTTCGGGATGTAGCCGTTTTGCCAGCGTGCGTCGATAAATATCGTTAGCAAACACCTGCGAAGTGGAGATCACCAGACCGTCCGCAGTAGACATAATCGCCGACAGAATGGCGATGCCAAGTAACGCAGCCAGCCAGGCTGGAAATAGCTCGATAAATAACGCCGGAATAGCCTGATTCGCGCCACCCGGTTCGGCCAGCAAACTATCGCCCAGCACAGCGCGGGCCAGAATGCCGCCAAAAATCATTGACGCCAGCACAATACCCATCACCAAACAGAGCAGCAGAAATCTGGTTCGCCCCACGCCCTCTTTAAGCGCCCACACCTTATTGCCGATGTGCGGCAACATGCCAAGCGACAAATGCGCCAGAAAGATCGCGCCAAAATCCCAGTAGGAATCCAGAATGCCAGAGCCCTCGTAATGGACCTGAACAGTTTTGGGGTCCAATGCCTCCAGGCGCGACATAACAGCCGGCAAACCACCGTCAACACCAAACCCGCTGACAAACAACACAATAATCATTACTGCCAGCGCAAGCATCGTCGCGCCCTGGGCACCATCAGTGATGATATCCGCGTGGGCGCCACCCAACACCACGTAGACCAGCAACACGGCAGTTGTAACCACCAAAGCGGAGACCGCATTGAGACCCAACATCTGCTCAAACATCACCAGACCGGCCAACAACTGAGCAGCCAGATAGAACAGCAACACAATGGAGAAGAGCGCAACGATTACCCGCAGCGCCTCGGATTGAAAACGATCACCCAAAAATTCTGGAATGGAGCGGTTACTAAACTTATTACCCGCTTTTTGTACCTGTTTGAAACACAGCCAAACACCCAGATAAACCGCAAAGGGATAGACCAGACCATACCCCAGCGCGGGCAAGCCAAATCGATAGCCCAGGCCGGGAATACCCAAAAACGTCGCGCCGGAAGCGGTGGTGGCGGTCATCGCAAAAGCCAGGAACCACATGCCATAACCCCCACGCGCGGTCGAGAAATCGTCGCTG
>JBFJZC010000115.1:0-8612 GCA_041622295.1 Porticoccaceae bacterium | reverse complement strand
GTAAAATTTCCCGACAACCCGGGAAACAAGCGGCCTAATAGAACGGTCAGCCCGCTACCGGCCCGCGACGCGCAGACCAAATCAGCATCGCAAAACCGAGACACAGGAGTAGCAGCATTGACGGCTCTGGCACCGCCCCGGAGGTACCGGGACCAGTACCGACAGGCTCAATATCAACAGGGCCAATACCAATAGGGCCAATATCAACAGGGCCAATATCAACAGGACCGCTACCATCGGGATCACCGCTCCGGGGACCACTGCCCGCCGTCACATTAAGGGTAGACATATCGAAAATAAAACTAGTCGCCCGCTGACGCTGCGACGGTGACACCGACTGAATTGTTACCGGAATTCTACCGAAGCTATTTAGCTCAGCCAGCGCAGCGATGTTGAGCAGGTAGGCACCAAATGCTTCGCCAGCAGGGTTGCTGTTCACGCTGAATAAGTTATCTATAACCTGGTTCAGGTCCGACCCAATAACGAACTTGAAATATTCGTTTCCCGCATCGCCATCTCGCAATAAAATGGTCAGCGATGCCGATACCAGGCTACCGCCACTCAACCACCCGTTATCGGTGATATCGTGCCAATACATGTAGGAGGTTGGCCCAAAAGTAGAACCAACCGGGTAGATTACCGGATTCGGATTCGGGTCTACGATGTCATCGGTGATTATATAAGTAGCAGTCACAATACCTGCCATACCTAGCCCCAAAACACATACCAAACTGTGAAGCAAAGCGCGGAACTGCATTGTATCCATCCTTTGTCGTACAAAAAGTGTCATGCAAAAAGCGTAAATCGCACGCTGGCGAGCGGCGGAAGCAATTTCGATGCCATAATTTTAACTCCTTGTTTTTGATCATATGCTTCACCTCACGCGTTTGGATACCTCCTGTAAAACAGGCTTTCTGTAAAAAATATCGACACCTTAGGTCGCACATAACTGCCATCCCCATTGTCTGAACCCGCACCCAATGCGGCGTAACGCGCAGTCCGGATGCGGCCACAATAGGCCAGCAAAAATTGCTATTCGTCAGCTCAGTTGCGGTTCAACACTACTAATATAATTGAGACTGTGCCCTTGCATTGCATGGCGCAACAAGCGCTGAAAACCTTTTCTCACAGCCCAGGGGTATGGATTTTCATCACATGCTATTAGACTGGGGCAGAACGCACCCTGGGTATATCCCTGCGCACGTATTAGCGGCATCCGAACGGCTAATTGCGTTACAGCGTGGAAAAGAATGGTTCTATAACCTTAGTAAGGCTGACACATGATTCGCGATAAACAAGGAAGAAATCAACAATACGGGTTAAGTGTCGACTCCCGCTATAGCGACGCCAGCTACGCGTATACCCGTCAAGGTGTTCCAGAAATGACGACTATTGACAAAGGGCCCTGGTACCGGTCGTACCGCTTTGGCATTTTTATCGCGACTTTTCTGGTCGTGGCGATTGCCGGATTAACCTATTGTTTTGCCCGATCGCCGGTCTACCGAAGCTCCACCATCCTCCTCACCGTCACGCCTGATCAGGTCGGCGGCGTCGCCCAACAAGCCGATTTACAGCATGTACTGATCCAGAAAAATTTACTTAGCGGTCACAATATTCTCCGGGCCACGCTGGAAAAAATGCTCGCCAGCGGGTTTGCTGCAGAGTCGCTGCCCCAGGACAGCACCTTTTTTCAGGACATGTTATCCGTGTCCCCCCTTAGTGAAACCAATTTGGTTGAGGTGGCGGCGGAAGGCCCGGATCCGCTGATGCTACCCGAACTGCTGAATAACCTGATGGTTGCCTACTCAGAACTACGCATAAATGCGATCAATGAAGCCATTTCGAACACCAACAAATCATTACTGCAGCAGCAGTTGACGCTCGAAGAACTCATCAGCACAAAGCGCGACGAACTTGCCAGGTTTCGTGCAGACAACGACATTCTGACACTCGGCGACAACGAAAATGCCGTATCAACGCGGCTAAGGGGGATAACCGAAGCGCTGAATAAGGCCATTGAAGCTAAAGTGAATGCCCAGGCCAGCCTTGAGGCCGCCCAGGCTGCCATCGCGCGCGGCGACCCCGTCGTCCCGCCCAGCGACGAGCGCGCCTTTGCTGATCTGCAGAAGAGGCAACGAGAATTGCGTGAAAAACTGACCGAACTCGACAGCAAGTACACAAGAGAATACATGGCCTTGCAGCCATCGATGAAGGCTATTCCGGATCAGTTGGCGGCCGTCGAAACGCAAATCAGACACAAACTCAGCGCCGGTAAAGATCTCGTCATAGCCGATGCGCAGCGACAATATGATATGGCCGCCAGGGCTGAAAAAACACAGCTAAAGGCACTTGAAGATTACAAACAAACCGCCGTCGATTTCACCACCAGCTTTTCTACCCACGAAGCAAAAAAGGAAGAATTATTGCAACTGGAAGAGCAGTTCCGGGATGCCAAAGAACAGTTGACCAAGCTGGAAATCAGGCAGCAGCAGAACTTCCCCCAGTTTAAAATTATTGAACCGGCTTTTGAGCCCACGCAACACATTAGACCGCACTACTGGCGTGACGCAGGTATCGTGATACTAGTCGCTTTTGGGCTGGGCTTGCTTGCCATCTGGATGTATGAATTCTTCCGCCGCTCAAAACGAGAAACACCCAACCCCGACTACTGGCCGGGAAGCTTTGTCACGATCACCGACCCCAGACTAAACAGCCCCACAACGGTCATGCTTGATCGAGCGTCCGAAACCCTGCAGTCACTGCCTGAACCAGCGCGGTCACCACAGGAAAAAACCGAGGCAGAAATAGTGGCGCTGCTGACATCAGCTGACCCCGCAGGCAGACAACTTATTGCCCTGCTCCTTAGCGGTGTAAGTATTAGTGAAGTTACCCATTTAACAGCGAGCAGCTATGATCCCGTGCTGGGTACACTAGCCATCCAGAGTCAGTCGCCCAGGGTACTATCGTTACCCGCTAGCGCGCAAAGCGCACTGAATGAATCAAACGGTCTACCACGCTTCCTTGACCAGGGCGCGGAAACCACGCGGGAACATCTCGAGGCGATTATCACCTGTGCCGCAGTGGATGCTGGCCTGCCGGAACCTTCGAGCTTTAATGCCTCATCGCTAGAGGACACCTACATCAGTTATTTGGTCAAACAAGGGATTAGATTATCCGATTTGCCGGGAATAATTGGCGAAATCTCGATGACCAGATTATCGTCATTCAGCCAACTTTCGCCACCTCGCTCCGGCCTCCCTCTCGACCGAGTGGACGTGGTCTATCCGGCACTGAAATCACGCCATTAAACTTCTGGGGACAATAAAATTGGGCCACAATTGTGTACGTGCCACCTGCCCGGGGGTGTCTACCCCCCAGCCCTCAGCGCTCAGCGCTCAGCGCTTACCAAATAACTTGCATCAGCACTTTGCTGCCTGGTAATGATAAGGTCGACGCTAACTGACAGGCATTTTTTTCTGTTGTAGCTATGGGTGACTCAAGATGAAGGGTGATAACAAAACCGATAATGGTGATCTTTACCGGCGCGCTACCCGTCTTACGTTGTTCTTCATAGTCATCTATAGCCTGACCCAGTATTTCACGTCCATACAACCACAATTGCTAAGCTATACGACTTTTAAGCACGAAATTTCCGCTGGTAAAATCAACAGGGTAACGATCCAGCGGGAGACCATCTCCGGGGATTTCGCCTCACCTCCAGGGCCAACAACACCAGGTCAATCGACGGCATTTAAAGTTGTATTGCCGCCTGTCGAAGACCCTACGCTGTTGCCCCTGCTCGAACTAAACGGTGTCGAGGTAGAGGCAAAACCGACCGAAATGTCCGTTCTGGTACGGATCCTGATCGGCGTTGTGCCCTGGGTGTTGTTGTTCGCTTTTTTCTATTACAGCAGTCAACTGATGCAGAAAAGAATGGGGGGCAGCGGGATGTTTGGTTTTTCCCGGTCGAAGGCCAGGCGTCATGAACGGGAAACTATTCACCTGGGGTATAACGATGTTGCCGGCCTGGAGCACGCGAAACAGGATCTAATGGAAATCGTCGACTATTTGAAGAATCCAGATAAATACCGTGCCATCGGCGCGAAAATGCCTAAAGGCATTCTGATGATGGGTTCACCCGGAACCGGCAAAACGTTGCTAGCAAAGGCCACCGCCGGCGAAGCGGCAGTGCCATTTTTCAGCATCAGCGGTTCTGAGTTTATTGAAATGTTTGTCGGGGTTGGAGCCTCGAGAGTCAGGGACATGTTCGAGCAGGCCCGCAAGGCAGCCCCTGCCATCATTTTTATCGACGAGATCGACTCGGTAGGAAGGCTCCGTGGCACCGGGCTGGGTGGCGGTAACGATGAAAGGGAACAGACACTCAACCAGATTCTCGCGGAAATGGACGGTTTTGAACCGGAGGAAGCCGTGGTGGTATTAGCGGCCACCAATCGGCCCGACGTACTCGATCCGGCCCTGCTACGACCGGGCCGTTTTGACAGAAAACTAACGCTTGAGTTGCCGCAACTCGCCGCGCGAGAAAAAATAATGGAGGTTCATACGCGCAAAGTGCCGTTGGTAGATAAAGGTTGCCTGAATGACATTGCTAGCCGAACGGTAGGCATGTCGGGGGCGGACCTGGAAAATCTCGTCAATGAAGCCGCTCTGCGAGCTGCCCGCGAAGATAGACACGAAGTTACGTCCGAGGATTTTGAATATGCCCGTGATCGAGTGATATTGGGCTCTGAACGCGAGGACATCCTCAATGAGGACGAAAAGAAACGGATTGCCTGCCATGAAGCGGGACATGCCGTTACTGCCTACTACATGGAACACAGTGATCCCCTGCGTAAAATCTCTATTATTCCTCGCGGCAGGGCTCTGGGTATGACCGAACAGATGCCAGGAGAGGACCGTCATAATTTCACGCAAGTCTACCTGGAAGAACGAATTTCGATAATGCTGGGCGGGCGTCTAGCTGAACAACTGGTTTTTAATGGCGTCACCACGGGCGCCGCAGATGACCTGAAGCAGGCCACCCAAATCGCACGCCGTATGGTGTCTCAGTGGGGAATGAATGAAAAGTTGGGGCCGGTGAGTTTCCCACAATCCGAAGAGCATCCCTTCCTGGGGAGAGACATCGCGGAACCTGGGAATTTCAGTGAGGATACTGCCAGGAAAATTGATGAAGAAGTTGTAACACTGATCCGAAAGTGTGAACGGCAGGCAGCGGAAATTCTAAAATTACATCGCAATGAACTTGATCTTTTAGCCAACGGCTTGCTGGAGCACGAAACATTGGCAGGGCATGAAATAGAACGATTACTCAACTGGTCCATAGCCAATCCCGATCCGCTGCAAGCGACGACCCAGGTTAAACCCCTGACGAGCAGTAACCATTCCACGTAACCTTTAACCGCCGCCAATTTTTCTAGACACCCGTAAGCAAGCGTTTATATAGCAGCAAACGAGCGCTAGCAAAATAAAACGTTGCGTAACATTGGCAATTTCAAATCTAAACTGTCAACGTCAGTATCAACCACATTAATCTCGAACAGCTGGCAAGCCTGTCGCACTACCCCAACATCCAGGACCCGGCTCCATGTGCGGGTGCCATGCGATATTCGAGTTGAGGCGCTATTTAGACGAAGACCTAGTCAAAAACAGAGCGTGCGACAATTTCCTTCATAATCTCGGAACTACCGGCATAAATCCGCGAGATTCTCGCATTGGTATACAGTCGACAGATTTCGTATTCATCCATGTAGCCCGCACCCCCGTGCAGCTGTACGCCTTCATCGGTCATGCGACCTTCGAGTTCACTGCTGTAAAGTTTTGCCTGTGCCGCCATTTCAGCGGTCAGCTTGCCCGCATTATGCATCTGCACACATTTATCAATGAAGACCTGGCACATATCCAGCTCGGTACGCAATTGCGCCATTTTAAAACGGGTGTTCTGAAAATCCGCGATACGTTGCCTGAACGCTTTGCGCTCAACCACGAAATCCCGGGTCAGATCAAACGCACGCTGTGCGCACGCCAGGTACCCCACCGCACCGATCAGGCGCTCCTCGGCAAGGCCTCGCATCAGGTAGTGAAAACCTTTGTGGGCATCGCCCAGCACATTCGTCTTAGGTACCCGCACATCATTAAAAAACAATTCGGCAGTATCCTGCGCTTTGAGGCCCATTTTTTTGAGATTGCGGCCCCGTTCAAAACCAGCCATGCCACGCTCGATAACGAATAAACCGATCTGGCGAAGATTTTCCGGGTTGGTCTTTGCCGCCACGATCACCAGGTCGGCGTTGATGCCGTTAGAGATATAAGTCTTGGAACCGTTTAGTAACCAGTGATCGCCCCTGTCCACCGCATGTGATTTGATACCGGCAAGATCGCTGCCAGCATCCGGTTCCGTCATCGCCACAGCCAGAATGCTGTCACCCGAAACCGCACCGGGTATAAACCGTGCATGCTGTTCTGCATTGCCAAAATGTTTCAGATACGGCCCAACCAGACGGCTGTGGAGGGTATGGAAAAACCCCGCTTCACCATGCACCGCATCTTCCTCCATCATGATTTGCTGATAGCGAAAATCCTCAATATTCAGGCCACCGTATTGCTCATCCGCCCACGTCAACAAGTAGCCCTGCGCGCCCATCTTGCTGAACATTTCCCGCGGCACAATGCCCGCTTCCCGCCAGCTTTCTCGGTACGGTTCGACTTCCTTGATGAGAAATTTTCGGTATGCCTCACGAAACATGCCCTGTTCTTCAGTAAATAAATCGCGCTCCATAACTGCACCTCGTCTGTTACGTCTATTATGTTGATTGCGCCTTTTTGTCCACCCAAACGCCAGCGGTTAGCTAGTGCGCTTACGTTTTTCCAACCACGCACGGCCCCCCATGTAGATCGACCGCCAAATCGCCCGGCGTGGGTTGTTTGCAGGCGATGGCTATTTGCCGACAATGAACAAGGTTAAAGACACCAGGAAAACAGAATACAATGAGGTACGTGGGCGGAACAGTCTTTCGTCGGACTGCATGGTATCGAGTATGGTGTCAGGGAGAGCGTTGCCATAACCAAAGCTGACCCCCTACAACGTGGCTACCGCGCGCAAATAATAATTGACTCGAGCTTCTCGCGCACAGCGTGACGAAACACTAAAGACGGAGGATCTACTTCATGCAAACCAAACTGGCCAAACAACTCGGTATTGAGTTCCCCATTTTCGCATTTACCCACTGCCGAGATGTCGTTGCGGCAGTCACCAATGCAGGCGGCATTGGTGTTCTGGGTGCCACGGGTTTTACGCCCGAGCAGTTGCAGATAGAGCTCGACTGGATTGATGACAAGGTTGGCGATAAACCCTATGGGGTTGATGTGATTATTCCACGGCGTTTTGAAGGTCGCGGCGAAAGGGATGTTGAAAAGCAACGGGCTATGGTGAAATCAGCAATACCCGACGACTATCGAGATTACGCCCGCAAACTCCTTGATGAAGGCCACATTCCACCCTTGCCGCCCGGCAAGAAGCTCGAAGACCGCCTGTCCATGACCGACGCAGTTTCGACACCCCTGGTTGACGTCGCACTGAGCCATAAAAACTGTCGATTAATTGCCAACGCGCTGGGTACGCCACCCGAAGATATCATCAAACAAGTGCAGGATGCGGGTGTCATGATCGGTGCATTGTGTGGCTCGGCCCGGCACGCGCAACTGCATGTTGATGCCGGGCTTGATTTTATAATCGCCCAGGGTGGTGAGGGCGGCGGTCATACTGGCACCATCGGCAGTGTGGTGCTGTGGCCCGAAGTGGTGGCAATAGCCGGCGATATTCCGGTATTGGCTGCCGGTGGTATTGGTAGCGGTCGGCAAATGCTGGCGGCGCTCGCGCTTGGCGCTCAGGGCGTCTGGTGCGGATCAATCTGGCTGACCACTACCGAGGCGGAAACTACCCAGGCCGCGAAGGAAGCCATGTTTAAAGCGGGCTCCGGCGATACTGTGCGTTCACGATCTTTTACCGGCAAGCCCGTACGTATGCTGCGCAACAAGTGGACCGACGCATGGGACACACCTGGCAATCCCGAGTCCCTTGGCGCACCGATGCAGATGATGATGGCAGGAGAGTCCATCGTACGGATGAATCGCCACCCGGATAAAGCACAGGATTACTTCTTTAATCCGGTCGGACAAATTGTCGGCAGCATGAACAAAACCATCGGCGCCCGCGACCAGGTCATGGAATTTGTTACTGAATACCTGGAGGCCTGCGAAGCACTGAACAGCTTACTCCCACAGGAATAAGCTTCGCTGAGTCATCTAACGATGCAGGTATAACAGATACCAGAGTGCATACTGACCGCTCAAGCAATCACCCCGGCCTCACGCAGCGCCTTTAACTGTTCTGCGCTGCATCCTACGGAACCGAGGATTTCGTCGGTGTGCTCGCCCAGCGCCGGAGACGGCAAGCGTACGCCGCTGGGTTCACCGTTAAAAACAGCAGCGGGCCTGGCCTGGCGCAGGCGACCTGCCGCCGGGTGATCGTATTCCATAATAGAGCCGGAATGCATAACCCGCGGGTCTCTGAGTACTTCATCGGAAGAATTTATTCG
>JBFJZC010000114.1:0-8618 GCA_041622295.1 Porticoccaceae bacterium | reverse complement strand
CGCGCTGAGATTGATAAAAAGTTTGGTTTGCGGTCGCTGCCGAAGTTTTTCTGCCAAAACTTTAACTGTTTCAAGAATTACCCAGCGGTCGATTTCGCTCGCCACAGGCGTTTTGAAGACTCTCGCGATAAAGTCCTCTGGCACTGACTCGGGGTATTCTTCGACTTTGGGCCTCATCAGCACTTCATAAAACTCGGCGGTGTCGCCCTGCAGAGCGGTGATCGGTTGAAACGCTATGCCGATAAGGCGCTTCTCCAGCAGCAGGCGGCCAAACTCAATGACCTGTTTTTCGGACTTGATTCGATTATGGCCCTTGTTTTCGAACACATAGAGTCGATGGTCGCTACCCATCCGCTGCAGGCCCTTGTCGCCCTGTTCGATGGCCCGTTGGCACTGTTGTATGCACTCCTGAGCAGATTCAACAGTTTCATTAATGGCGCTGACACAGACCGTTAAAGACAATACGACGCTTTCTGTGCCGATAGAAAAAGTTTTTTCGGCAATATCTCGGGATAATTTCTCGGCTATTTCCCGGCCTTGCTGAACACTATTGATATCGAGAAGGATGACGATGGAATCTTCGGCAAACCTCTCCATGGTCTTGGTGCCCGGATTTCTTTCAATGATGTTGCCCAGTACGATGGTAAATAGCTGCTCAGCGTATAGCGGGCCGGAGCTATGGAGAATTTCATGGATCTGATCGACGCGAATGTAAAGAACCATTGACTGCTCTTCGGTTCGAGCAGACTTGAGTATGGCTTTATTAATCTCATCAAGGATTTTTTTAGGTTGGACATCTGACCATGCTGGCGACGCTGCGTCTCTACTTTGCGCTGGCTGAATATCATGAGAGAGCAATTCTTTCGGTACCAGAAACTGTAATGCCGGTTCACCCTGGTACTGCACTTGCGAAATATTGACGGTAGTTTCCATATCACCGTTATCAGGTTTGGTACCCCTGATCTCCACGGTGGTGGGTTCCAGAGACTCGTCTGGCGAGAGCGGTTTCAGGTAGGCTTTAAGCAACGATTGAGACGCTTCCGTCAGGCCATCCATGACCGGAATCAGCACCATCCCCTCGGGCCCCTGATAACCAAACAGCTGGGCATAAAACTCGTTTACATAGACGTAAGTGCCTTCCTGGACCACGGCAATGGCGTCCCGCGAGCTGTCAATGAGCTGGTCGCAGCGCGATTCGGCATCCAGGTATCTTTTCTTCCAGTATGCTTCTTTCTGCCGGTGTTCCAGGTTGGTCATACTGGCAGTGACGGCGAGCAGGAAATACTGGTCTTCATCCAGAGGCACGACGTAATCCGCGCCCATGCGCAGGCCTTCGACAGTGGCCAGATGATCGGCGCCGGATGTAATCATGATGGTGGGAATGTCCAGCTCAAGTCTTCTGATGCGGGACATGAGTTCACGTGCTGGAACAGTTTCGGATTCCAGTTCGCTGAGCACCAGATTCCACGGCTGCTGGTTGAGCAGTTGAGGGATGTTTTCGGCCGACTCTACAAAAGTGCTGTTGACGCTATAGGAGGCGTTCCTCAGCAAGTTGACCAGTCGATTGGCTACATCGACGCTGTCGTGCGCGACCAGCAGATTAATTATGCCATCCCCTTCCATTAGCTCAGCATACCCCAGTTTACAATATGGTGAAATGAGCTACCGTAGCGGCCCGCGCGCATTATAGTAGTGAACAGATGCAAATGGTAAGTTTGTTGATTAATGCGATGACGTTGATGTTGACGGAGGTGTTTGTTGTCGGTTACCTGAGGGCAATGCCGATTGGGTGGGCCAAGCTAAACGCTCCGCTTACTACCGGCGGTTTGATCGATATTCGGGCGAGGTTTCGACACAGAAGACGGTGACATGAAACGTTGACTCACACAGTTCTACCAGGCGCAGCGACTGCTCGTTGGTCTGTGTTACCAGGGTTACCGTATTTTGTACACTAAACGGTTTGGGCAGGGTCGCCAGACGCAGTGAGTCGGGGTTGGTATAGTCGATGAACCTTAGGCCGGGCAAAAAAGGTGACATCGGTCGCCCGTCCTGCATGAGTTTTACAGAGCAAGGCTCCACCTGGTAAGACAGGGTTTTTATGCCCGCGACCTGGTTGAGCCCCGCACTGACATTGAGCCACCTGACGAGTCCCAGCGACCAGGGGTCATCGGCGCCGGTGCGGAAGCAAACAAAATCTCCAGGTGCAATCCGATTTACGGGATCGTTGAGTGAGAGCTGGATACCTGCTTGACTGGTGTTGCGAAGTTTGCCCCAGCAGCCCGTCCCGCGGACTCTACTGGCGTCGGCACTGACACCTGTTTTAACGTTATCCAGCGAGACCGCATCGTTCTGTTGTTGTATGGATTTAGGCAGTTCGGCCTGTTCGCTCAATTTGTCATGAATCATAGTAAAGCCAATTAGCACCTCTACGTCCGACTGATCGAGAACATGCTGATGTTGTCGCGTGTGCGCCTGCCCCCAGCTACTGCACAAACTGTCGATGAGTCTGGCTGGCAGCGGAACAAAGCGGGTGCCGTGCTCGGTTTCGTAGGCATGGCCGCCAATGAGGTTAACGAGTCGTTTGGTCTGCAAACGAATGTGATTTGAGGTCAGCGCGCCAAAACGATCTTCATAATGTGGTCCGGTGTCGCTCTCGAGGTCTATTACATACAGCCCTTCCGCCCAGGCTGGAGACAGTTGAGCCATGTTTGCCCACTGATCAAGAAACAGGGCAATTTTCTTTATCTCAACCGGTGTGTACTGGCCTGGGTTGGTGGCGCTTAATAAGAGCGGTTTGAGGTATAGCGACAGTAGAGTCGGTCGATGCGTGGAGGCTGAATCTTTATCGGTGGTGGAGAGGGGCGTGTTTTCCAGGTGGAGCAGTTTGATTAGCCTGTAAAACACGTGTAGCTCATGCCAGAAGTCTTTTGGCAGGGAGACATAAAAAATCAGCGAATGCAGATAAAGCGCATTCATCGCTTCGAGCGAGGCTTGTATGGGTTTTTGTAGATCAGTCCGCTGAGCGGGTTCGTCCCCGCTGGCGGCGATAAGCACGGACTTATAACCCATGGCCTGATACTTCAGTATTGCGAGGGCGAGCGAAACGGCCGTATAGGTCTGCTGATTGAGGTGTGTTTTCTCAGTCAATATCCCGATGCTTTCCCTTACCGGTTGCGCGAGGATATCCAGGATGGCGAGTTTTAGCGTGGGAAGGCTGTTCAGCTGGCTGACTTCCTTGATCGCGCTGTACACCTGCTGAACCTGGTCAGTTGCCGATTGAGGAAGCTGCCGGACAAATCGACGTAGCGCCGGGATGGTCGTTTTGGCGAAGGATAATTGCGCCAAATCCTGTGGCGCTAGCGCCAGGTTGTCGAGTAGGAGTCTCACACTATTATTGTCACTGGTGGGCTTCATCTTGTCCCTGATGCTCAATTTCTTAGTTGTGACGTTCTGCCAAGTTTAGCCCCTTGCGATCGAAAAACAATCGCCAGGTCAGTTGTATGGCTAAATGAGTGAGACCGTTGCCGAGCTAAAACGGCACTTTGGCGGCGGCACCCGGTTTTTCAGTGACGACTCTCGGAACCAGGTACCCCGGTAAGCGCGCAAGCATTTGTTCCCGCAGTTCGTTAATACGGTCTCGGTCGACGGCGAAGTGTGCGGCACCCTGCACAGCGTCGAGAACATGCAGGTAGTAGGGCAGAATGCCCTGGGCGTAAAGTTTCTCGCTTAATTCTATCAACGTATCCGGGTCGTCATTGACGCTTTTTAACAACACGGCCTGGTTGAGCACGTCGATTCCAGCGTTTTTTAACCGCGCAACTGCCTGCTGGGTATCATTACCCAGTTCGTTGGGGTGATTAACGTGTAGCACAACGATGGTCTTTAAGCGCGTTTCGCTTAGCCAGCGCAGGCAGTCATTGTTGATGCGTGATGGGATAACAACTGGGAAACGCGTGTGTACCCGGAGCCGCGTCACGTGTGGAATGGCGGCGATTTGTGTGGTTAACCAGTGCAGGTGCTGATCGTTAGCAGCGAGTGGATCACCGCCGCTCAGGATCACTTCGCTGATGCCTGAGTTGGCGGCGATATAGTCGAGAGCCTGCTGCCATTGCAGCCGTCCCGGCTGGTTATCTTCATAGGGAAAGTGGCGGCGGAAGCAGTATCGGCAGTGGATAGCACAGGCCGGACTGACCACCAGCAGAACGCGCCCGTAATATTTATGGATCAGGCCGGGCGCTGGATTTGCAGCTTTCTCACCTAGCGGATCGTTGCTGTAGCCGGCTGTTGGGACGAGTTCCCCGCCGACGGGCAGTACCTGTGCCAACAGGGGGTCGTTGATATCACCCCGGCGAATTTTGTCCAGATAAGGACGTGGCACGTTTAACTTAAAGTCGTCGTGGGCTTGCAGACTGGATGGTAAGTCAGCTGGATCAAGCGCCAGTAACTCGAACAATTCGCGCGGGTTACGAATAGCGCGGGAAAGCTCCTCCTGCCAATTTTCGGTCTGCAAAGGGATAACAGTGTGCGGTATCATGGGAACCCTCGAAATGACCCGTTAAAACCAAGAGGCAAGAATGGCGACGTATTCTACCAACGAATTCCGCTCCGGGCTGAAAGTGATGCTCGACGGCGACCCCTGCGCAATTGTGGAAAACGAATTTGTGAAACCCGGCAAGGGCCAGGCGTTCAGCCGGGTGCGTTTGCGTAACCTGAAAACCGGGCGGGTCTGGGAGCGCACCTTTCGCTCCGGCGAGTCTCTGGAAGGCGCCGACATTACTGACAGGAATATGCAGTACTTGTACAACGACGGTGACTATTGGCACTTTATGGAGCCCGACTCTTTCGAGCAGCATCAGGCCGATAAAGCCACGGTTGGCGATACGGCGCTGTGGCTTGCAGAGCAGGAGAGTTGCGTGGTCACGCTCTACAACGGCGCGCCTCTCGTGGTGACAGCGGCCAACCACGTCGAGCTGGCCATCACTCAAACCGACCCGGGCCTAAAGGGAGATACGGCGCAGGGCGCTACCAAGCCAGCGACGCTGTCTACTGGCGCTGTGGTCAAAGTACCGCTGTTTCTTAACACTGGGGAAGTCATCCGCGTTGATACACGCACCGGTGAGTACCTGTGCAGGGCAAAGGACTAGGTCGAGCGTCGATTTCGGCAGCTGTCGTCCCTGGGGCGCGTCTGGATAATTCCCTTGCGTGCTGCTATTTCCCTGGAGAGGGTTTGCGCTGATGTCGCCCGACAACGCGGATAGCTGAAAGGCCTGCCATGAGTGATCCGATAAGCTGGCAACCATCGGCGAGCCTCGCCACGATCGCGCGGCGGGCGCGCCTGCTGTCGGAGATCCGAGGATTTTTTGCGGCACGAAATATTCCAGAAATGGATATTCCTGTGCTGGGTTTGACCGGTGTTACGGATGTCCACATCGACTGCCCCGAACTCGCCCAGCCATCCCGCGGCTACCTGCAAAGTTCACCCGAATACTTTATGAAGCGATTGCTGGCCGCAGGGTCGGGGTCAATCTATTGCCTGGGCAAGGTATTTCGAGGCGCAGAACTGGGTGCGCGACATTATCCAGAGTTCACCATGCTGGAGTGGTACCGTGTCAACTGGGATGAACATCAATTGATGACAGAGGTGAGCGAGTTACTCATTACTCTGGGGGTGGCGAGTGCCCGACAAAATATTACCAGGCTTACCTATCAGGATATTTTTCAGGAAAAGACCACTTTAAATCCCCATTTGTGTGCGCTGGCGGAGCTAACCCGATTGGCCAGTGAGATCGCCAACCGGGATTTTACCGATCAGGATCGCGCGACCTGTCTGGATCTGATTTTCAGTCTGTACATCGAACCAGCGTTGCCAAAAGGCATCGTTTTCGTGCATGACTATCCGGCTTGTCAGGCTGCGCTGGCTGAGACCGTGACGCTGGCGGATGAGCCGAGTGGGCAGAAGATAGTGGTGGCGCGTCGCTTTGAGGTGTTTGTTGATGGTATGGAGCTGGCCAACGGCTACTATGAGCTCACCGATGCCCTTACCTTGCGGCAACGTTTTGAGCAGGATAATCAGCGCCGCCGAGACTTGGCTAAAAATACTGTTGAGCTGGATGAAAACCTGCTGGCAGCGATGACAGCCGGCTTATCGCCCTGTGCCGGTGTCGCGCTGGGCGTTGATCGTCTGTTGATGAACCTGGTGGGCGCAGACAAAATTCAGCAGGTACTGTTGTTCGCCGATCTCGGTTCTGGTTGAGGGCGGGTTCCCGCCTGGGTCTCGTTGTCCGTCGCGGCTACGAATAGTTTCAGGCAAGGTACAGGGCGCTAATCGCACCCACAACCTTCAAGGCCATGATCCATTTTTTCAGCGGGATCCGCATTGCTGGTCGTACCCACCACTCGGGCCGGTACGCCCGCAACGATTGAGTGCGGTGGGACATCTTTAAGCACGACACTGGCGGCCGCTATTTTTGATCCTTCGCCAATTTCTATATTGCCCAGAATGGTCGCGCCGGGCCCTATCAGCACACCACGGCGAACCTTGGGGTGCCGATCGCCGCTTTCTTTGCCGGTACCACCGAGCGTAACTGATTGCAGAATCGACACGCAGTCTTCGATCACGGCGGTTTCGCCAATGACCAGAGCCGTAGCGTGGTCGAACATAATGCCTTTGCCAATTGTTGCAGCGGGGTGGATATCAACGCCAAAGACCACTGAAATCCGATTTTGCAGTACCAGTGCCAGGGGTCGTCGCTCATGGCGCCACAACCAGTGCGCCACCCGATAAGCGGTCAGCGCATGGAAGCCCTTGTAGTAAAGAAACGGCGTAGAGAAATTTGCACAGGCCGAGTCGCGTTCAACAGTGGCGATAATGTCGCACCGGATATGGTCGATAATGGTCGGCTCGTCGGCAAAAGCAGTATCGAATACCTCGCGCAGCAGCAGGGCGGGGGTAATATCACTGTGCAGTTTATTGGCCAGGTGGAAGCTCAGCGCCGACGCCAGATCGCTGTGGTTGAGAATAGTGGCGTGCAGGAAGCCTGCCAGCAGCGGCTCCTGCTGCGCGATGACAGCGACTTCGTCGACCAGCTGTTGCCACAGCGTTTCGTTACAGGGGTTGGTGAGGGTATCCATCCGGGCATTATCGGCCCCTGGCTATTAATTTTCCAGCGGCGTGCGTGCCACGGCCCACACTTGCACCTGCGCAGCGCCACTGTTCATCAGCGACCGGGCCACCGCGTCGGCGGTGCTGGCCGTTGTCACAACATCATCGATAATCGCAATCGACCGATCCTCGATCTGCTGTCGCGCACGGATGGTCTTCGGAGCAAAGGCGCGTTTTACATTGCGTCGTCGCTGGTCGCGGTCGAGCCCTCTCTGGGGGGATGTGTGGGTAACCCGGGTCAGCAGGTCGCTGCGTACCGGAATATCCAGCAGCTTGCCCACGATAATGGCAAGCTCTCCTGACTGGTTGAAACCCCTGGCGAGCTTTCGTCGCCAGTGCAATGGCACCGGCACGATGAGATCGGGCATCTCGTTGTCCAGTTCACCAAGGTGTTGCGCTAACAGATTTGCGAGGATTCGACCGACGGCGAGGTCGCCATTGAATTTGAAACGCCACACCAGCCGATTAAGTGGGGGCTGGTAGAGATAGGGTGTTAAGGTTTCGGTAAAAGCGGGGGGCCGTTGTAAGCACTCGCCGCAACGCACCCTGGTGGGTGTAGCAGGTGTAGCAGGTGTAGTGGGCGTAGTAGGTATAGTAGGTGCAGTGGGCGTAGTAGGTGCAGTGGGTATAGTAGGTGTAGTAGGTAATGGCGCCGCACAAATTTTGCAGTGATGCCCAAGCCGAGGTAAATCGCGCTCGCATACCGCGCACAGATCAAGGCTTCGCCCGGAATCCATCTTACACAGCAGACACAGGCCGGGCAGCCAGAAATAGCTCAGGCGCTTAAGTAAGCGCCGACCCACATCGCTGCTATCGGAAGTGCTTCGAGGCACAAATGCATCCTTGCATAATCGCTCTTTGCCTTGACTCGCTGTCAACCCTGTTGTGTTATTTGGGTTGACAGCGCTATAGCCTACATTATCATGACGGGGATTATCACCGAGCCAGCAGTGGACAGCAACGGTGGCTAGTTAGCGCCGCCGATCGAAGCCGAGCGCCGACTGGACAAGCATGTCCGGTTAATACAAATTTCTTCAACCGATTCCCGATATGAGAGTGATCTTATGACCCTGATACCCCGCCACGACTGGACTAAGCAGCAAGTTCTGGCCCTGTTTAATCAGCCTTTCAACGATTTGCTGTTCCAGGCACAAACGGTGCATCGCGAGAACTTTGATCCCAACCGAGTGCAGATAAGTACCTTATTATCGATTAAAACCGGCGCCTGTCCCGAGGATTGCAAATATTGCCCACAAAGCGGCATCTACAATACGGGGCTTGAGAAAGAGAAGTTACTCGATATCGACAGAGTGCTGCACGAAGCGCAGGCCGCGAAAGCGCGCGGCGCTACCCGTTTTTGCATGGGCGCCGCATGGCGCTCGCCGCCAGATAAAGAGATGCCAGAAGTGGTGGCCATGGTTCGGGAGGTAAAAGCGCTGGGTATGGAAACCTGTAT
>JBFJZC010000113.1:0-8697 GCA_041622295.1 Porticoccaceae bacterium | reverse complement strand
TGCGACTCACCTGGGCCGGGCCCGACATGGGTATCAGTATGTTTGCCACCGCCCGGTTGATGGAAACCTGGGCCCATAGCTGGGCTATTTATGATTTACTCGGGTTATCGCGCCAGCAAACAGATCGTATTCGGCATATTGCGACGATAGGTGTGAAGACCTACGGCTGGACGTTTGCCAATCGTAAACTGCAGCCACCTTCGCCACCGCCTTACATAAGACTTGTTGCGCCATCAGGACAGGTGTGGGAGTGGAATACGCCGCAGGATGATAATAGTGTCACTGGCCGGGCCGTTGAATTTTGTCAGGTAGTGACCCAGGTGCGCAATATCGCCGACACTCAATTGAGCGTGGTGGGAGCAGCCGCACAACAGTGGATGACCATTGCCCAATGCTTCGCCGGTCCGCCGGAAGAACCGCCCCAAAAGGGTGTGCGGGGGTAGTTTTCGACGGCTACGTGCGTCACGGGTAAACACTGGTTCGCTTTGTTCAGAGCCATTTCAGTTTGGTGTCTTCGTAAAAATCGCCATCTGGCTGAAAACTTTCTGGCACATCCAGGCTGCCGAGGGTGATATCAACGTACTTGTCATGACCGCTGACCAGGCAGGCGATGGGTGTGCCGCAATCCGCGCAGAAGTACCGATCACCTTTGTCCGATGAGTCGAGGTGCTTTGGTTGCTGGGCGGTATATCGAAAGTATTGGGTGGGCACCACCAGCCAGGAGACAAACGGCGCACCGCTGGTGCGCCGACACATGGTGCAATGGCAGTTGACCACACGCTTAATGCTACCTTCGATCTGATAACGGATGTTGCCGCAGAAACAACCGCCTTCTATCACGGGCGGCTGCATCGCAGGGCTGGTAGTCACTTCTCTGTCCTCCACAAATTAGGTGTAAGAACGGCTCTGCATACTTGCGGATCTTCAATCATACATGTCCGGCTGCTCTGCCACGATAACGTTGTGTAGGGGCTGGAAGCTGAACCAGCCCGATTGTTCTGTGCCGATGGTGTCATAGGTGAGTTGCGCAATTTCCGGCCTGATCAGCTTCGGTGTTCCAGCAGCTTCAGCCATGAGCTGCGCCTGACAGGTACGCTCCATGGTGATAAACCACCACACGGCAGAATCGACACAGCTGCCAACGGTTAGCAGGCCGTGATTCTGTAGTATGCAGGCCTTGTTTTGACCGAGGGCAGCACCGATTCGACGACCTTCTTCAGCGTCAAGCACGACGCCGGTAAAGTCATCAAACAGCGCATGATCCTGATAAAAGGCGCATGAGTCCTGCGTGATTGGGTCGAGTTTACGTCCAAGCGAAGACCAGCTCTTGCCGTATACCGAGTGGGCATGTGCAGCGGCGACAACATCGGGACGGGCCGCGTGGATGCTGCCATGTATCGTAAAAGCCGCGCCATTGAGCAAGCCTTCACCTTCCACGACCTCACCATGATGGTTGACCAATAACAGTTGCGACATGGTTATTTGCTTGAACGAGACGCCAAACGGGTTGACCCAGAAATGATCGGGATACTCAGGGTCGCGGACCGTGATATGCCCCGCAGCACCTTCGTCAAAACCCAGTTTGCCAAATAGTCGGAACGCGGCAGTGAGCCTTCTTTTTCGGTGTAAACGCGCTTCCTCATGTGTTGCAAAAGCTTCTGGTTGGAATGTAGCGCCGGTTCTGGACATGACAACGTTATATTCAGGTTTGTTCATGGCGTTTCTCTGCGAGGACTGAGGTGCTGTTAACGGGGTTTGACTAATCCACCGGGTCGTATTCGCCTACCCTGGGCGTCTACGATTCCAGGCCGGGGGGTGGCGATAAATAACGATGCTAACAAAGACACAGCGGACTCGTCCACGTAAACCAGCCCCATGATTGGGGTATCAAATTAGCCTGCTATACCTACAACGCGGTGTTTTGCGGAGCATCGTACGACCCCTGATTACAATCAGCAGCGTAGCACAAAGCTATGGGTTTGCTTGCTGTGACGACTCTGTCGCCTTAGGTCAGGGGGCTGGTAAGCAGGTTTGGCAATACCAGGGTGCGGGTGTCCGCCTTGCGCGACCTTGTGCCAAGGGTTGGCTCGATCATGGTCACCACCTTGTCCGCAGTCGCCCGATACCCCGTCAATTTGCCCCCATAGACCGCAACATACCGGGGGTTTACCTTGCGATCTGCGACCAGACTGACTTCACGGGTTCGCCGAAACGGGCTTTTGGCGGTTTTTGGCAATACGCGCAAACCCGCCATTCGCGAGGTCACTATCGGTTCCGTGTTAGGGAAGTAGTTGCGCAGAATGGCCAGTAAATAGGTTTCTTCCGCCGGCAGTGGTCTAGCCTCTGCCGGGTCGCCGACGTGGACTGTCTCAGTGGTGCCGAGCAGCGATTGGCCCTGCCACGGCAACAAAAACACCGCTCGGCCATCGCTGGGCGATTCCATGTAATAACAGCTTCTGGCGACGGGGTTCGATAACACCAGGTGTGTACCCTGAACCAGTTCGATGGGTATTTGCGATGGCGAAGGCTGAATCAATGCCGCGACGTCGTTTATCCAGGGGCCTGCGCAATTAATTAATACTCTGGTTGTGATGCGGTATTTTTCAACCTCGGATGCGATGCTGACGACAGCGCAATCCGCGTCTTGTTCAACACTGGTCACCGTCGCAGGACAGGCCAGCTCAGCACCCAGGGATGCTGCCGAGCTGACGACTGCTCGGGTTAATTCTGCATCGTCGGTCTGCGCGTCGTGATATTCGAATACGCGCTGTAAGCCCTCTTTTTTCAGGCCTTCCAGCTGTGGCCATTGTTTTTGAGGAAGCGACCTGAATCTTCCGGTTTTACGCAATCCGCCTAACGTAAAATAGAGGGCAAGCCCGATTGTCAGTTGCCAGGGTCGATATCTGGAATGTGTATAAACCGGGATGTGAAACGGTTTTAGCTGAACGAGGTGGGGGGCGATGGTGAGGAGTGTCTGGCGCTCTTGCAGACTTTCCCTGACCAGTCCGAGCTGGCCGCTTTGCAAGTAGCGTAAGCCACCGTGGATGAGTTTGCTCGATTTGCTAGAGGTGCCAGAAGCCCAGCCGTATTTCTCGATCAGCAACGTGGTATAGCCAGCTGCGGCCGCCGCCTGAGCAACCCCCGCGCCGTGAACCCCGCCGCCAACGATGGTCACGTCAAACTGTCGTCCCGATAGCCGCTGTCCTGGGGTGTCCGTCATTAATCAAATCAGCCTTTGCCAAGAGTACTAAAGGTGCTGCTGACTCCCGCTGGCCAGGGGTGCTGAGCTGCCCAATCGGCTCAGTATGGGTGTTCGTCGTAAAACGCTCAAGCGCTCGAATGGCATTAGTTTTTATGGTGAATAGCAGGGATAAAAAAGCCATGAATCGACAACAACTACGCCAACTGGATTAACTACAAACGCCACCCGCGCCAGACACCCCGCCACGGAACACTCAGTGCCGGAACAGATTTTGTCTACCGCAGCCGTATCGACTAAAGCGGTGAGTTAGGTCAAAACCATTGCCTCAGCCAGTGCCGAAGCTCAGTGGGTCTTTACCATTAACGCCGATCATGTCGATGCCGCCTATGCGAGCATCCAAATCACCACCGACCAGATCAATTTCAACGGCAGGATTAGGGAGGGCCGGAGCGAGAACCTATAAGATTGCGGGTGTGGGACTCGGGGCTTGCTTAAGAAAATGGATAATTTTCTATCTAAGGCGTTTTTTAACCTGAAGTATTATATGTGGCTGAGTCTCTGCGTCGCTCTTTTGAGTCCGCCCTTCTACGCTGGCTCAGTAATGGCTATGGCTGATGGGATACCGGCAAAAATACTGCATTTTAGCCAATCGCTTACGTTTCGGGTTAAAGAGGGCAGGCCGAGTAATTGCAGCCGATTATCGGCAAGGGCTTTTTTGTAACTAATATCCCCCATCCATAGTTCGCACATAGTCCGCAGGTCTACATTGAAATAAACATCGACTTCTTTTTTGGGGTCATGGACACAGATATCTACATCGTCGCCGCTAACAACTATCCACCAGGTTTTAAATTCCTCAAGGTCAGTGAAATTAAACCGGATCACGGTTTCCCTACCCACCAACTTGTCCGGCTGCACACTACGTTGCAGGTAGAGCATTAGCAATTCAATGTCGAAGTCGTCTTCATTCAACATTGATCTAGCCCAGCGCATACCCCAGGCGCCAATTCGTTCCATCACCGCCATTAGTTCTCGACAGCTTTCTGTGGGGTGATACTCAAAATTCTTTTGGTTGGGCGCACGTCTTTTTACCAGGATGCCGTTATCGCCGAGGCTATGTAGCCGCTTGCTTAGCAGCGTTGGGGATATCTGCGGTAAGCCACGCTGAAAATCATTAAAGCGCGTGGAGCCCATCAATAATTCCCGCACAATCAATAAGGTCCATTTTTCGCCGAGTATCTCCATCGCTTTCGCAATAGGGCAGAACTGTCCGTAGGACATACCAGTATTTCCTTCCCGTTATCCTGCTAATTTTGAGATACACAGAGTGGAGTGGGTCGCTCCACATTGTGTAGCTGTTTACTACAGTTTTACAAGTGTCGGTTGGGAGCAGGAGTTGTTAATCTGTAGTTATGGTCGCAGAGGCGGCCTACGATAAAAAACCACTGTACTGTAAACAGCATATAAATTTTGAGGATGGAACCATGCATTATCAGCAGCTAAAAGCAACGATTAGTGAGTTTGGAAAACACCTGGCCGAGCAAGGGCTGGCGGCAGACCAAAGTGATCGCTTCAGCCACGATAACTATGAACTATTAAGGGGAATTAAACTGTTTTCGGCTTTGGTGCCCGCTGAGTTTGGTGGCTATGGCATCGACTACGGCGATATGTCCAAACTACTGCGCCACCTGGCCAGTTTCCACCCCTCAACAGCGCTGTCGTGTTCGATGCACCAGCATGTTGTTGCGGCGAATCGGTATAACCATATTAACGGTCGGCCCGGGCAGGCCCTGTTGGAAAAAGTAGCAGCAAACGAACTGGTATTAGTGAATACGGGTGCCAACGATTGGCTGGCTTCAAGTGGTGAATTGACTCGCGTTGACAACGGCTATTGCTTGAATGCTATCAAACATTTCGCTAGCGGTTCACCAGCCGGGGACCTGCTGGTTACTTCTGCGCCCTATAACGATCCCGAGCAGGGCTGGCAGGTGCTACATTTCCCCGTGCCGCTAAATGCTGAAGGAGTCAATATTCTCGGTAATTGGGAGGCCATGGGTATGCGCGGCACCGGGTCCAATAGTATCCAGTTAAAAAATGTATTTATTCCTGAAGCGAGCATTGCTGCCTCACGTCCTCGCGGTGATTTTCACGCAATGTGGGCAGTAATTTTGCCGGTTGCATTACCCTTGATTATGTCCGTCTACCTCGGTGTAGCAGAAACTGCAGCCAGAACAGTTCGAAAACAGCAGCGTGGCAATCCGCGAGCAGACTCGGTATTACCTTATATTGTCGGCGAAATGGAAAATGCGTTGACTGCGGCAACATTGGCAGTCGAGAGTATGGTAGCCATAGTAGATAACTTTAATTACAAGGCGAACGTCGAAACCGTAAGCGAGATCGTTAAACGTAAGACTATCGCCGTGACCGCCAGCCAGCAAACCGTAGCTAAAGCCATGGAGGCTTGTGGAGGGCAGGCCTATATGCGAAACAACAACATCGAGAGTCTATTGCGCGACGTAATGGCCAGCCACTTCCACCCCATGCAGGAAAAACGTCAATTGTTGTTTACCGGCCACCTGGCGCTTGATCTGGAACCACCCGGACAATCCTACGAGGCGTGATGCCGGCCAGATATTTGCCCAGCGAGGTCCATCGAAGGTTTCGACGATAACAAGGGTTCAGGTTGAAACTGCCCCTGCTTGAGGCGCCCTCTCAGACAGGGGCAATAGCCCTGCAGAAGCGTAGTTATGATCAGAAAATCACGCCAGAAATTTATCACTGGATTCAAGCGAGAGGCGGTACGTTTATTAGGCCGTGGTGATAAAGAGGCTACGTAATTAGAGTGAGAGCTGGGGGGCGGCGTAATCAGCTTTATAAGTGGAAAGGTCAGGTCAATAGTTTGGGGGAACAGGTTTTTCCCGGCAAATCTCTGGAGGGAATATTTTCATAATTGGCGCCCTGTTTGTAGCAGTTATAGTATCCTGATTCTTCATTTACTTTGAGTGGGTTATGTCCAGAAAACAGTATTACGTTCTTATAAGCACAGGTGCTTTCGTTAGTCTTATGGGTCTTTTTTTCTTTCTGACCTGCGGGGCAATATCGTTACTACTTTTCAGCGTAGTCGAACTCTTCCTGTGTGCATTTGTAGGCTTTAAGTACCCCGATAAAATCACCGATTAGCGGAGTAATCTGTCCGCTTCACGGCGAATCTTACATAGTACTTAAGCTCAACTTTCACAGACGTTAAGCCTACATAGTTTTGAACCGAGCCCGCCACTCCGAACAAACGAAACCTCGGTCCGCCCTCAAGCGATCATATTCGATACGACTATAGCTATCAGCATCACCACAACGAGGCTGCCTACGGACAGAGCAATTCTGGTCCAGGCCTGTTTGTCGCTAATCGTTGAATCTGTCATCTGAACTCCCCCTGGCTAGCAAGCATAGGTAATAAACGGCGTTAGATTAGCGCAGAGCGGAACAGGTGGAATTGATGAAAATCAAATGATGGTCAGGATATTATTGGCAGACGTGCTGTCAGGCGGGTTGCCCGGCGAGGGGCGATTGAGCACTGGTGTGTGAGCGCGCGTGATGGCGCGTGAGATTTCACTGATCCATTAATATATTCAGCTTTTTTATCATGGTGCCAATGTCAAAGGTTTCGATCTTGGTGGCACCGCGTTCCAACCAGTGTCGGGCCAGTTCGGGGTCGGCAATTTCATACAGCACAATTTCAGACGTGACATCTTTGAGCTGGGCTTTTCGGGGTATTTTTCGATAATTACAGAATACTGAGTCGGGGTTAGCAGCCTTCACGTGGGGATTTTCCAGATCATGCCATTTTTCAAGAACCACACCGCAACGCGCCCAACCCCGACCGCGTGCGTAAGCCATAAAGGCGTAGTCAAAGCTGATCAGATAGCACTGGCTGGCCACCCTTTGCAAACAATCAGTAACTGCGGCATAGCTCGCCGGGATTCCCGCATGCGCGATGGCTTCTTTTTTGATCTCCACATAGGCAGTGACCTGTGGGTGAATTGTTAATAACTGCACCAGCGCGGAGAGGGGCGCAATAGTCTCACTGATGAACTGCTCGCCGAGTCGCCCTGGTTCATAAGCGGGCAACTGACACAACTGCGCCAGGCTCAGTTCGCAGACTTTACCGCGCTTACCGCTAACGCGCTTTAAGGTGGGGTCGTGATGCAGCACCGGTTGCAGATCTGCGCTTAACAGGATGTCTGTTTCTATATTTAAAGCGCCCGCCGCAATGGCTTGCCGGTAGGCGACGATGGTGTTTTCGGGATAACGCTGCTGGTATCCCCGGTGCGCCACTAAACGGTTCTGGTACGTCATGTTATCTACCGGGGCTTATATTGCCGGAGCCCATATTGCCCGAGCTTATATCTCATCAGGCAAGGTGTGGCCCTTCTTGCGTTTGGAGCGGATATAGCGAATGTTGTATTCGGTTAAGCCGGTCACCAGCGGCGCCACGTCGGATACCTGTTGGCCGCCGCGTTCCAGGTCCTTGCGTTTGTTGGGGTTGTTGGATAACAGACGTAGAGGGCGCTGCGCGAGCAGATAACGCAGCACCACGGCCGCATCGGAAAAATCTCTAGAGTCTTCCGGCAGACCCAGCGATACGTTGGCTTCAAAGGTATCTTGCCCGGCATCCTGAAGCAGATAGGTAATGGCCTTGGCCCAGAGGCCAATGCCGCGACCTTCATGGCCAGACATGTAGACTACGGCGCCGCCGCCTTCTGCTTTCATTTGACGAAAGGCCGCTGACAACTGAGGGCCGCAATCGCAGCGCATTGAGCCGAAGATATCGCCGGTCAAACAGCAGGAGTGGACGCGTACCAGGGGATTGATCTGTTCGCGAAAACCCGGCAGTGCAAAGACGGAATTAACAGACATATTCGCTTGCAACAGTTCGCGGAACGCCTCGCTCTCGCCGTCGCCAACATCGTTTGCTGCTTCGAGTACGTGAGCGAGTTCGACACGCCGCACAAACGGGAACCATTCCAGCGATATTTCGTCGCCATCGATCACCCTTGGAATTGTCACTGGTCCCAGAATCGAAATAAAGGGCGTCGCGGCGCCGTGTATCTCGTAGCCCTGGGCGTCGAGGTCAACCAGTTGGTGGTTTCTGAGCAGTTGCTCGCGAATGGATTTGTCTACGTAACTGAACACGATGGGTACCCTTATGTATGGCTGACTTTACTCGCTAACCATGGAATTGATATCGACATGGCCGACTTGTCTGAGCGCTGGTGGCGCGCAATTTTCTCGGTGTGCTGCATAGTAGCGCTGACAGGCAGACAAATGGTGTGTGGGTGGCATGGCGATCTAGCGCTGTTGGGCCGCTTCTGCGGCCTCCAGGGTTTGCATGATCAGGGTGTTAATGGTCATGGGGCCGACGCCTCCTGGCACCGGGGTATAGGCGCTGGCGCGGTCGCTGATGGCTGATAATTCGATATCGCCAACGCCGCCGGGGT
>JBFJZC010000112.1:0-8699 GCA_041622295.1 Porticoccaceae bacterium | reverse complement strand
ACGTTTGCAGGTACGTGGACCGTGGGTGTGTAAAAGCTACTATAAAATGGCACAGTCCGATGCGCATCTGGCCGATGGCTGGTTTGATACCGGCGACGTAGCGACGCTTGATCAATATGGTTTTATGCAGATTACCGATCGTACCAAGGATGTAATTAAGTCTGGAGGTGAATGGATTAGCTCCATCGATGTGGAAAATGCAGCCATGGGGCACCCCGACGTGGCTGAGGCAGCGGTGATTGGTGTGCCGCATCCAAAATGGACGGAGCGCCCCCTGCTGGTGGTGGTCAAGCGTCCGGGAAGCGATCCACGTAAAGAAGATCTACTGAAGTTTCTAGAGGGGAAAATTGCCAGGTGGTGGATTCCTGAAGATTGTCTGTTTGTTGATGAAATTCCCCACACCGCGACAGGGAAGGTCAGTAAAAAGGACCTGCGCGAACAGTTTCGCGATTATAGTTATTGAACCAGGCGGCACGGGTTGTGGCTTGGTCAGAGGCAGAAAATTACTTTTCCACCCGTATTTAACTAACGTATCAACCAGGTGAGCTATGTCTGTCCCCTTGCTAAATGATCGTGATATGGAATTCCTTTTGTACGAAATGCTTGATACCGAGAGCCTGCTGAGCCGGGCCCGGTATCGTGATCACTCGCGGGAAGTTTTTGATGCGTCGCTGAACACTGCCAGGACAGTCGCTGAAAAATATTTCGCCAACCATCTGGTCGAAGGTGATCAAAATGAACCGACACTTGATGGGACAACTATACGGATGATTCCGGAGACCAAAGTCGCCTGGCAGGAATTTGCCAAAGCGGGGTTTCTGGCAGCGCATCAGGATTATGACGAGGGCGGCATGCAAATGCCGGAAGTCGTGTTCAGAGCGATAATGGCCTATATCAACGCCGCTAACATCGGCACGGCAGCCTACCCCTTTGTTGCTACCGGTGCGGCTAATCTGTTGCGAGCTTTCGGGTCGGAACAACAGAAAGCAAAATTCCTGCCTCTGATAATGGATGGCCGTAGCAACGGCACCATGGCGCTCACCGAGCCCGGCCAGGGTTCGGCGCTGGGCGACATCACCACGATGGCCGAACCAGCGGCGGATGGCAGTTATCGCGTGTTTGGCCAGAAAATGTTTATTTCCTGCGCTGACCATAATATTGCCGATAACGTCATTCACATGGTATTGGCAAAAATTAAAGGCGCACCACCCGGGGTGAAAGGCATTTCACTATTTATCGTGCCGAAGTTTCTAGTTAATGATGACGGCAGCCCTGGCGAACGCAACGACGTCGTCGTTGCCGGATTGAATCACAAGATGGGTTATCGCAATACGACCAACGCCGCGCTCAATTTTGGCGAACAGGCAGGCGCAGTTGGCTATCTTGTCGGCGAGGCCAACAAGGGCCTCAATTATATGTTTCAGATGATGAACGAGGCGCGTATTGGTGTGGCGCTCGGTGCCGCCGCCATTGCGTATCAGGGTTTCAATTACTCTCTGGATTACGCACGCCAACGTCCGCAGGGCAGGTTGCCTTCGTGTAAAGATCCCTTGTCGCCACAGATTATGCTGGTCGATCACGCAGATGTGCGGCGCATGCTGTTAGCGCAGAAGGTGTATGCAGAGGGTGGTCTGGCGATGTGTCTGTACGCCAGTTCGCTTTTCGAGGATCAAAACACGAGCCCTGATGCTGTTCAAAAAGAGCGCGCCAGACTGTTGCTTGATTTGATTATCCCGGCGGTAAAATCCTGGCCCTCGAAATATGGATGTGTGTCTAACGACCTCGCCATCCAGATACTGGGCGGCGCTGGTTATATTAGAGAATACCCGGTCGAGCAGTTGTACCGGGATCAACGGTTGAACCCCATTCATGAAGGCGCTGAAGGCATCCATGGTCTTGATTTACTGGGGAGAAAAGTATCAATGCAGGGAGGCGCGGGCTTCGCGATTTTACTTGAAGAGGTCAAAAACGATTTGATAAAAGCGACCGATGCCGGTGTTCCTGCGGAGCTGATTCACGCGGTTAAAATAGCTGTAGAATTACTCTCCCAGACCACGGATGTTCTGCTTGAACAGGTTAAACAGGATGTCGACAGAGGCATGGCCAACGCGACGATGTATCTGGATATGTTCGGTCGTGTCATCGCTGCGTGGATCTGGTTAAAGCAGGCGACCAGCGCTGCGCCTCGCATAAGCCAGGATATCGGCGATGCGGAGACGGCGTTTTATAGCGGTAAGCTACAGGCTGCCCGTTTTTATATTGAGTGGGAATTGCCAGCCGTTCGACAATTATCTGACTTGCTTGTTTCCGGGAATACAGTCACTTTTGATATGAAAGATGAATGGTTTTAAGTGGATGTCCGTGTAGCAATTACGGCGGTGTCAGATTATTGGAATTACAGCCAGCTATGCGCTACACGACGTCAGTGCTCGGTTGTCGGGTTTTAAGTGGGAAATCACCTTTATAACTTTCCTCAAAGACTTCGATGGTCACCGGTTTGTTAATCAAATAGCCCTGAATAACATGACAACCCAGTTCTGATACGATATTTTGCTGTTCGACTGTCTCCACCCCTTCAGCAATTGTTTGCAGGCCAAGGCTGTCGGCGAGCGCGATAATGCCTTTGACGATAGCGCGGTCATCACTGTTCTCTTCAATGTCCTTGATGAAAACCCGATCAATTTTCAACACGTCAACCGGCAGGTTTTTAAGGTAATTTAACGAAGAATAACCAGTGCCGAAATCATCGATAGCCAGTGTAAAGCCCATTTCTTTCAACCGTAATAATTCTTCCCGGCTCTTTTGCGGGTCCCCCATTAAAATACTTTCAGTGATTTCCAGTTCCAGTAGCGAGGTATTAAGCCTGTGTAGTTGGGCCACATCGGTGAGGTGTTTAACTAGTTGACTGGTCGCATCGAGATCGCGACCTGACAAATTGACCGAAAGTTTAATTGAGTATCCCTGTTTTTCCCAGAGGCTGATTTGCTTGACTACGGTACTGATTACCCAGCGCGTGAGGTCGGTAATCAGCCCGGATTCTTCAGCTATACCAATAAAATGATCGGGACCCAAGAGGCCCTGCCTGGGATGTTGCCAGCGTACCAGTGTCTCACCAGCAACAATTTTTCCGCTTTTTGTGTCGTGCTGAGGTTGAATATGCAGCACTAACTGGTTGTGGTCTATGGCATAACGGAGTTCCTGCTCTACCTCAAGACGACGAGATATCTGATCTTCCATGCCGGGCTGATAAAAGCTGAAGTGATTTCTGCTTTTCTTGGCTCTAAACATCGCCAGGTCAGCATGTTTTAGCAGCGTGTTCACATCCCCGGCATCTTCAGGGAATACGGAAATACCAATGCTGGCAGAAACAAACATTTTTTGCTGCAAAAATACGAATGGTTCGTTCAGTGTTTCGCAAATCGTTTTGGATATTTTGGATATGGTGTCGTTGCTATCTACGTCCTCCAGTACAACCGTAAATTCATCGCCTCCGAGGCGGGCAATAAAATCGGTCTCTCGTAAGCAGCCACGTAGCCTGTCCGCAACCACCTTAAGAAGCAGGTCTCCGACGTTATGCCCGAGCGAATCATTGATATTTTTGAAGTGATCAAGGTCGAGAAATAACACGGCGGTACGTTTGTTATCGAGACTGGAGCGGTTGAGGATAACCCGCAGTTCCTGCATTAGTCTGGCGCGATTTGGCAAACCCGTCAACGCGTCATAATAGGCCATCTCCTTAACTTTTTTGCCTACTTTGTCAGCCTGAATTAATCTGGCGACGCGTTCTTTAAGAACAGTAAAATGCAGGGGTTTGGTGACATAGTCGGTTGCTCCGCTGGCGAAAGCTTTGAGGATCGCGTCCTCATCATCAAGAGACGTCACCATCAGGATTGGCACCTCCGCGCAGTTCGGAAGACTTCGAATCGTTGAGCAGGCTGTAAACCCGTCAGTTTCCGGCATGATTGCGTCCATCAAGATGATGTCTGGAATTTTTCTTTTACAGATATTAATAGCCTGCAGGCCATCAGTTGCCTCCAGTATTTCGAATTTTCGGCTTTTGAAGACCTCCTTGAGCGCCAGCCGGATGGTTCGGTCATCATCGACAATTAACAGGCTATGTAAGGGTTGCAGTGGATCAGCGTCATCCCCGCTTGTCTTGAGAATATTTGTTTCGAAATCTTCGCGAAGCGCGGCAAATTGACTAATGAGCGTACTAATATATAGATCGCACTGGCCTAGTTGCCCGTGCTGCGCGAGTTGTTCCAGGGTTTTTGTTGTAGCAATAAACGGATGAGCGCCAAAATTGGCTGCGCTTCCCTTTAGTGTGTGTGCAAGGTCGCGAACCTGCTTGCTATTATCGGCGGCGACCGCAGTTTTCATGGAGTCAATATAAACCGGAGTATCTTCAATGAATGCCTCAATCATGCGATAGGCGACATCACCTACAGATTCAAACAGTTCCTTCATAAACTGAGCGTCATAGTTACTGGTAGTATCAGCGACGGCTGATGAGTCGGAGCCTGCATCAACTCGGCGGGATATTGAACTTTCTGGCAGCCACCGATAAAGCTCGTCCTTTAAGTTGCCAAGTCTTAATGGTTTTCCGAGGAAGCTGTCCATTCCCGCGGCAATACACCGGTCTTTTTCGGCATCGGTAACGTTAGCCGTCATGGCGATAATTGGTATACGTGCGAATCCCTCAAGCCGCCGTATTTCTGTGGTGCCTTCATACCCATCCATGACCGGCATATTACAGTCCATCAATACGAGATCGTATTTGGTCTTCAATACCATCTCAAGCGCCTGCTTGCCGTTGCTAGCTATATCAGCCTTACACCCAAGCTTGTTCAGCATTTCCTTTGCGACCTGCTGATTGATGCGATTGTCATCAACCACCAGAATTTTGGTATTGTCTGTGCTTATACTATGACCCGCCTCCCGGCTAACCCTGGACGTAGAGGGTCGACGTTCTTTGTCATCATTCAGCAGGAAATTGTATGACGAGCCAATCAATGGTTTCTCAATGGTTTTGAAAGGCGCATGACTAATTTTTGAGGGCCTGAAAGGATTCACCAGGATCACAATGGAGGTCAAGCTGGTGTCGACTCGGCCGGAAAAAATAGACTTAAATTCAGCTTCGTGCAGAAAATAACTGTCCTGATCGATGACAATAAAATCAAAGCGATCTTCGTTATTGTTTAATCTGTTGATCTCGCTGGCTGCATCAAGATAGTGGTTGGCGCGGCTACAGGACACCATTTTGGTGAAAAATATCTGGTTGGAAAAATCCTGAATGATCTTGCTTCGTGTTATCAGTAGAACCTTTGTTGTGTGAGCCTTTGTTCTTGCCGGCACAGACGCTGATGGTGCTGTGGATAGCCCCTGGCAAGGCAGGGCAAACCAAAAAGTAGACCCCTTGCCGAGTTCGCTGGTCAGGCCAATTTCACCGCCCATTAAGTTTACGATTTGCTTACTGATGGTCAGGCCCAGGCCGGTGCCTGCATACTGGCGAGTGGTGGATGCATCCGCCTGCGTGAAGGGTTCAAATATCTTGGCTCGGTCTGCTTCGATTATACCGATACCGGTGTCCTTCACTGCAAAGAACAATTGATCACTTTCATTATCTCCGCCAGCGTCGCCCGAGCTATTACGCCGAGTAATCGTCACGGAAACTTCGCCTGTTTCGGTAAATTTAATGGCGTTACCCAGCAGATTAATTAATACCTGCTGTAGACGAGACCGGTCGATCATTAGCGTTGAAGGTATGTCCCGTTCAAGGAAATAGCCGATGTCGATACCCTTACCCAACGCTTGCGATGCCAGTAAACGGATGATGTCCTCCACCAGCTCGCGCAGATTTATTTCGGCAGCGTTGGTTACCAACTTGCCAGCGTCGTTTTTCGAAAAATCGAGAATATCTTCAATGAGACTTAACAGGCCTTCTCCGGAGCTTCTTGCAACATTGACATATTCAGTCTGGCGGGAAGATAACTGGGACTCGGCCAACAGATCCATCATGCCCAGCACCGCATTCATGGGTGTTCTCAGTTCATGGGTAACATTGGCGGCAAACTCACCTTTGACGCGCGCTGCTTCTAATGCTCGATCCCGAGCCAGGGTGAGGTCACTTTCTCTGCGTTCGAGTTCATCCATCATGGTGTTAAATGCGTGCTGCATTATGGTGACATCGGGCTGCCCCTTTATCTCTGAACGGACCCCGGTGTCCCCTTCCTCCGCCTGTTTCATGTGCTGTGCAAGTTTTTCTATAGGCGTCGTCATTCTGCGAGATATATGGATGAGCACAAAAACTATGGCTATTGCTATAAGCAAGGTCAGGATGAAGTTAGTTTGATAGGCCTTTGTCTGCAATAAATGTAGGGTTTGCTTGCTCATTGATACGGTGACATAGCCGAGCAAGGTCTGCATGCCGCTCGCTTCGTCTAACTCGATGGCAAGAGAGTCGTCTATATCGCTTGCCGACATTACCGGTGATATAAAAATCCATTGATCTTCAAACTCGTAGCTTTGCAGTTCAGTTGTCGCAGCATAGTCCGGTTTAAACTGATCGGGTCTTGTGGATGTGTTGTCGAAGAGGACGGTACCGTTAGATGAACGTATTTCCAGTACCGTTATATCTGGAAATCCCGATACAAATTTGACCGATTCGCGAGCTGCGAAATCGCTTTCGTACAGTAACGCCAGTTTACTGTGCTGCACAAGCGTGGCGGTTATTTGCTGACCCTGCGCCAGCAGTTGCTTTAGCAGTATGTTATTGGATACCCGCCCGATGACGAAGGATGTAAGCGGAGTGAGCAGCAATATTCCAACAATAAAAATCAACACAAGTTGCTGACGAAACTTGAGCCGATCCAGCTTTAACAACGTATACATCGACATAATTAATCTGCGGCGCTTACAGGATGTTGTCGAACTGGCTTAGCATGTCCCGTGAAATGGTGACGCCCAGGTGACGACCGGTGCGACCATTTACAACGGTATTCAGATCACGTAATGGCATAATGTTTTGTGGTATCTCCCGGTTCATTTCGTGTTGGACAGCGAGCTCGCCGAGACTACGGCCAAGCATTTTATTATTCGGATAAATCGCAAACAGCGCGCCACGCTTCACATGTGTTGGATTAGACGAAAATACTGCGATGCGTTTCCTCCATGCGGTCTCCAGTATCAGGGACAGTAAAGTTGGATCGTTAAGCGCCTTGTCCTGCATTAACCAAATAGCTTCACCGTTGCCGATATGGTCAAGGAGGTTTTTGTATTCGATCGCGGCAGCTTGCACGGTACTGGCGGAGTGTACAACCAGAGATATGCCCTTGCTTGCAGCGTACTCTTTCGCAAGTGCCATCTGCAGCGACTTGTTTGCGGCATTTGTCACCACATGCACCGTGTGGGATCCAGGCATCAATAATAGCAGTTTATCCAGAACCAGCCGTCCATCAGGGATCATTGAAATACCTGGGCGATTGATGTCCAGTCTGGTCACGGCACCCACTAAAATCGGTATTTTGGGTGCTATTTTCTCCGCCATTCTGGTGTTACGCTCACCTAAGGTTATCAGCACATCGGGCTGTAGAGACAGCACACTTTTTTGAACATTTGCTGATGGCTCCTCCGTTGAAACTACTATCGCAGTTGCGGTGTTAGGGTAGGTCTCGTTTATCCCGTCAATTATATCCGCATAAACCCTGGCGTAGGGCTGGCGTACCTCGGGGTATAAAATAACCAGTCCTGAGGCGAGACTAACCTCAGGCGCACATACCAACAGCGTTAGTGCGTACGTACAGGCCACCAGAGTCTTTCTGGTGACTATTGCGGCGCAGCGGAACAGGCGCGCCAGCACCATCACGTCTAATGACATCCGTGTCCCTCCAGATACTTCGTGGGCAGCTAGTTTAATTAAAATTGTAACGAATCTCGCCAAGTAGCTGCCTGCCCGCCAATGGCAAATCGTCCGGTATAAAGGGTGCGGGCTGTCCGTTCAGGCTGGGTTCGCGTGCATCCTCGTTAAATATATTTTTTGCGAGTAACGACAATTCAAGTTTTTCAGCGATCAACTGCTTGCGCAGGGTGAAGTCGACCGTCGTGTAATCGGCGATATCCTGACGAGGATCATTGAACTCGCGGTTGCGGTCCATCACACGATTAACCTGAACAGTTAAGTCAACATCACTGGGCAATACGATATTGGTGCGTGCGTAAAACTGTTGCTCGGGTGCATTAGCGGCATCGGCGCCGACATTTCTGTCTTCCGATTCCTGCCATGAGTAGTTAGCCAGGACACTTACCTGTTCCGTGATATCCCAGCTCATCTCCAGCTCCACGCCGTCGCCCTCCTGTTTGCCGTTGTTTTGTGCGGTGCGGGTAGTGCCACCGATATCGGGTACGAACTGAATAATGTCCTTCCATTGATAGTGGAAAAGGTTTAAATCCAGATTAATGTTGTACAGGGGTCGGTAGTTGAAGGCGATTTCGTAACTTTTTAAGGTTTCTGGTTCAAGGCTCGGATTGCCCAGCACAGTCGGATTTGATTGTACCCGAGTTTCTGCAAACGACGGCGCCCGGAAAGCCTCCCCGTAGAGGAACTTGGTGGTCAGGTTATGCCAGGTTGACCAGACGAGGGCGAGCCGGGGATTAACCGTATCGCCAAAATCGGAATAATGATCGTAACGCAGACCCGCGGT
>JBFJZC010000111.1:0-8724 GCA_041622295.1 Porticoccaceae bacterium | reverse complement strand
TCGGCGCTATTAACGTCACCACCATCTGGATGTTGTCGCCCGGCATCACCATCTCTACGCCCTCCGGCAGCTCACAGGCGCCTGTCACGTCGGTCGTGCGAAAGTAAAACTGCGGCCGGTACCCTTTGAAGAACGGCGTGTGGCGCCCGCCCTCGTCTTTCGACAGCACATACACTTCTGCCTCAAACTTGGTGTGCGGGGTAATCGAGCCCGGCTTGGCCAATACCTGGCCCCGTTCGACGTCATCGCGCTTGGTGCCGCGTAGCAGCACACCGACGTTCTCGCCCGCGCGACCTTCGTCCAGCAGCTTGCGAAACATCTCGACGCCTGTACACGTGGTCGTCTGGGTGTCCCGGATGCCAATGATCGCGATTTCCTCGCCCACCTTGACGACGCCGCGCTCAACGCGACCGGTTACCACCGTACCACGACCCGAGATCGAGAAAACGTCTTCAATCGGCATCAGGAAGGCGCCATCAATCGCGCGCTCCGGCTCCGGTATGTATTCATCAAGGACAGCCACCAGCTTCTTCACGGCGGTGGTGCCCATTTCGTTGTCGTCTCGGCCTTCAAGCGCCATCAGCGCCGAGCCAATCACGATCGGGGTGTCGTCGCCAGGAAAGTCGTACTGGTCGAGCAGTTCGCGAATCTCCATCTCGACCAGCTCTAGCAGTTCTGCATCGTCGACCATGTCGGCTTTGTTCATAAACACAACGATGTAAGGCACGCCCACCTGGCGCGACAGCAAAATATGCTCCCGGGTCTGCGGCATCGGGCCGTCAGCGGCAGAACACACCAGTATCGCGCCATCCATCTGCGCAGCACCGGTGATCATGTTCTTGACGTAGTCGGCGTGTCCCGGACAATCCACGTGCGCATAGTGGCGGCTCGGTGAATCATACTCCACGTGCGAGGTCGCTATCGTGATGCCGCGCTCCCGCTCTTCCGGGGCATTATCAATACCATCAAATGCAACAGCCTGACCTCCCCATGTCTCTGAGCACACACGCGTTAACGCCGCTGTCAGCGTCGTCTTACCGTGGTCAACGTGACCTATCGTGCCAACGTTTAAGTGGGGCTTCAGCCTCTGAAATTTCTCTTTTGACACTACCGTAATCCTCTCAAACTTAAATTAATTAGAATGATTGACTCGCATTCAACCGTTTTTGGCGATGATCGCCTCTGCTATGTTGTTAGGCGCCTCGGAGTACTTTAAAAACTCCATCGTAAATGTCGCACGCCCCTGGGTAGCCGAGCGCACGTCAGTGGCATAACCAAACATCTCCGCCAATGGAACCTCAGCGGTCACCACTTTGCCCGACTTACTCTCCTCCATGCCCTGAATCAGGCCGCGACGGCGGTTTAGATCGCCAACCACATCACCCATATTCTCTTCCGGCATCACTACTTCAACCTTCATTGTCGGCTCAAGTAATACCGCGCCGCCCTTTTGCGCCAACTGCTTGGTGGCCAGGGAGCCAGCGATTTTAAAAGCGATCTCACTAGAGTCCACATCGTGAAAAGAACCGTCGTACAGAGTCGCCTTTAGACCCAGTAACGGGTATCCGGCGAGCACCCCGTTTTGCATCTGCTCGGCAATGCCCTTTTCGACCGCCGGAATATATTCTTTTGGCACCACACCGCCAACAATGCCATTGATAAACTCAAGACCTTCACCGCCATCTTCGCGGGGCTCGAATTTGATCCAGACATGGCCGTACTGCCCTCGACCGCCAGACTGACGGACAAATTTTCCTTCGATATCACACGTGTTGCGAATTGCCTCACGATAGGCGACTTGAGGCTTACCAATATTAGCCTCCACGCTGAATTCACGGCGCATGCGATCGACCAGAACATCAAGATGTAACTCGCCCATGCCCGAGATAATGGTCTGCCCACTCTCCTCATCAGTCCTGACACGGAAAGACGGATCCTCCTGGGCCAACTTGCCAAGAGCAACACCCATTCTCTCCTGATCAGCTTTTGATTTTGGCTCTACCGCGACAGAAATAACCGGCTCCGGAAACTCCATACGCTCCAGCGTTATCACGCCATCGACAGAACACAATGTGTCACCGGTGGTAACGTCCTTCAGGCCGATAGCTGCAGCAATGTCACCCGCCCGTATTTCCTTAATCTCTTCACGTTGATTGGCGTGCATTTGCACCATGCGGCCAACGCGCTCTTTCTTGCCCTTAACCGGGTTGTACACGCCATCACCCTGACTAACCACACCTGAATACACCCGAATAAACGTCAACGTTCCCACAAAAGGATCAGTGGCGATCTTAAAGGCCAGAGCAGAAAACGGCGCGCTATCATCTGCCGATCTGGAGGCGGCCTCGCCATTCTCAAGCAAACCCTCAATAGGCTTTACTTCAGTCGGCGAGGGCAAATACTCAATCACCGCATCAAGCACCGCCTGCACACCTTTATTCTTGAAGGCAGACCCACTGAGGATCGGCACAATCTCATTAGCGAGCGTCCGCTGACGAATGCCCCGCTTGATCTCAAGCTCGCTTAGCTCCTCGCCTTCGAGATACTTGTTCATCAACTCGTCGTCGGCTTCAGCAGCTGCCTCTACCAACTGCTCACGCATCACTTGGCATTCGTCCAGCATATCTTCTGGAATCTCGCCGTATTCAAAGGTCATACCCTGATCTGCTTCGTTCCACAGGATGGCTTTCATTTTGACCAGATCGACAACACCTTTGAAATCTTCCTCTGCACCGATACTCATCTGTAGCGGTATGGCGTTAGCACCCAGGCGATCCTTTAACTGATTCACCACCATAGAAAAATCCGCACCTGCGCGATCCATCTTGTTGACAAACACGATGCGAGGCACTTCGTATTTATTCGCCTGACGCCACACAGTTTCGGTCTGCGGCTGAACACCAGACGAACCACACAGCACCACCACTGCACCATCGAGAACCCGCAAGGAACGCTCAACCTCAATGGTGAAGTCAACGTGGCCAGGTGTGTCGATGATATTGACGCGATGCTCATCGAACTGGCCCTGCATGCCGCGCCAAAAACAGGTGGTAGCGGCCGACGTTATCGTGATGCCGCGCTCCTGCTCCTGCTCCATCCAGTCCATGGTCGCGGCGCCGTCATGCACCTCACCAATCTTGTGGGACAAGCCCGTGTAGAAGAGGACTCGCTCAGTGGTGGTGGTTTTTCCTGCATCAACGTGCGCAACAATGCCAATGTTTCGGTAACGGCTGAGAGGTGTTTTACGTGCCACTATCTAATCCCCAAAAAGTATTGATCTAGAACTGCAAAAGGCAGCCATCGAATGGCCGCCTTTGTTAAAAACATGTGTGGGTTCTGTTATCTGGATCAGAACCGGTAGTGTGAGAACGCTTTATTCGCCTCAGCCATGCGGTGTACATCTTCACGTTTTTTCACTGCACCGCCCTTGCTTTGCGAGGCGTCCATAATTTCACCAGCCAAACGCTGCGCCATCGACTTCTCGCTACGACCCCGGGCATAGTCCACCAGCCAACGCATCGCCAGCGCACCGCGCCGAGATGCTCGCACCTCGACAGGTACCTGATAGGTAGCGCCACCGACCCGGCGGGATTTCACTTCGACCATCGGCGCTATATTTTCCAGCGCTTCCTCAAAGGCCACCAGGGGATCGCTGTTTAAGCGCTTCTCCACAATGGCGAGCGCACCGTAAACGATTCGCTCAGCAATGGCTTTTTTGCCACTGACCATGACATGATTCATAAACTTGGCGAGAGTGCGATTACCGTACTTTGGATCAGGCAGGATTTCTCGCTTGGCAACAACGCGTCTTCTTGGCATATTCTCTTCTCTTCAGGGTATCCCGACAGCTAGCTTGATTGCCTGGTCGGCCTTACTAGAAGGTAGTTCCTGTCGGCACCACCCTCGACTCAAATGTGTTTTCTAACCTTTCGGGCGCTTGGTCCCATATTTGGAGCGGCGCTGCTTACGACCGTCAACACCGGAGGTATCAAGGCTACCCCGAACCGTGTGGTAACGCACACCCGGCAAATCCTTAACCCGACCACCACGAATCAAGACTACGCTATGCTCCTGGAGATTATGACCTTCACCGCCAATATACGAAGCAACCTCATAGCCACTGGTCAAGCGCACCCGGCAAACCTTCCGCATAGCGGAGTTTGGTTTTTTTGGCGTCGTCGTATATACACGCGTACAGACCCCACGCCGCTGCGGACAGCTCTGCAACGCCGGCACATCGCTTTTAACAATTTTGCGCTTTCTCGGCTTACGAACCAGCTGGTTGACCGTTGCCATTTATAAAATACTCCGAATAACAAAAAGCCTTCACGAAGAGGGCCCGAAATTAACCTGCTCGACTGACCGCGCAACACTGCGGTCGCCTCAACTCAGGGAGGCGGCATTCTAATGACCGCACCCACCCGAGTCAAGCGCAAACGCCCCTGGCAGCCCCTGATTTAGCCTTCTTCTCCCGCACTCAACGCTTCCGAGAGCGCTGCTTCAACTTCACTAGCAGACACACCGTGATCACTCAGCGCAGCCTCTTTATCCTTGCGCCGTTTTTTATGATAGGCGAGACCGGTACCGGCGGGGATAAGGCGACCCACTACCACATTCTCTTTTAGTCCACGCAGCGGATCCATCTTGCCCGTCACCGCCGCTTCGGTCAGTACGCGGGTAGTTTCCTGGAAGGAGGCCGCCGAGATAAAGCTCTCTGTCGCCAACGACGCCTTGGTGATACCCAACAACAGCCGCTCGAATTTAGCCGGGATTTTATCTTCCGCCAGCAACGACTCGTTACTTTCGAGTAGACGGTTGTACTCAACCTGCTCACCCTTAACAAAAGGCGAATCGCCCATATCCGCAATTTCCACTTTGCGCAGCATTTGCCGAACAATGACCTCAATGTGCTTGTCGTTAATTTTTACACCCTGCAAGCGATACACTTCCTGAATTTCATTGACTATGTAGTTCGCCAGCGGCTCGACACCCTTGAGTCGCAAGATATCGTGGGAGTTTGATGCTCCTTCAGAAATAACCTCACCCTTCTCAACGTGCTCCCCCTCGTAGACACCCAGGTGACGCCATTTTGGAATCAGCGCTTCATAACCCTCGTCGTCATTGTTCGGCGTGATAACCAGGCGACGTTTACCTTTAGTCTCCTTACCAAAGCTGACAGTACCGGTAATCTCGGCAAGAATCGCCGGATCCTTTGGTTTGCGCGCTTCAAACAAATCCGCAACGCGGGGCAGGCCACCGGTAATATCACGGGTTTTTGAACTTTCCTGAGGGATCCTGGCGATGATGTCGCCCGCACCCACCTGATCTTCGTCATTGATGGTAATAATCGCATTGGGCGGCAACATGTAGTGCGCAGGTACCTTGGAGTTAGCGAAGTACAACTCTTCGCCCTTAGGCCCCACCAGGCTCACCATCGGCTTCATATCCTTGCCAGCTGCCGGTCGCTCGTTGGGATCGATCACCACAATGCTGGTCAACCCGGTCATGTCGTCAGTTTGTCGACGCACACTCAAGCCTTCCTCCATGCCGGAGAAAGCAACTTTCCCTTCCACTTCCGTAATGATCGGGTGGGTGTGGGGGTCCCAATTGGCGATCACATCCCCTGCCGCCACGGCTGCGCCATCTTTAACACGGATAACCGCACCGAATGGCAGCTTATAGCGCTCGCGCTCGCGCCCGTTTACATCCGCGAGCGCTATTTCTGTCGAACGGGACACTGCGACCAGCTCACCGTTGCGGCGCTCGGCCACCTTGGCGTTTACCAGCCGAACCTTGCCGGCCGCCTTAACCTGTATGCTATCTACCGCGGAAGCCCGAGATGCCGCGCCGCCAATATGGAACGTGCGCATTGTCAGCTGGGTACCAGGTTCGCCAATTGACTGAGCGGCAATGACGCCGATGGCTTCGCCAATATTAATCAAATGCCCACGCGCCAGATCGCGCCCGTAACAGCTCGAACAGATGCCGTAACGAGTTGCGCAGGTGATCGGCGAGCGCACCAACATCTCATCAATGCCCATGGCCTCTACTTCAATCACCAGCTTTTCATCGATCATCGTATTCGCTGGAATCACCACATCCGTGGTGCCAGGTCGGCAAATATCCGCAGCCGGCACACGCCCGAGAATCCGGTCCCCCAACGTCTCAATGATATCCCCACCTTCAATCACGGGGGTCATCAACAAACCTTCCTCAGTACCGCAATCGTGTTCAGTGACCACCAGGTCCTGAGACACATCCACCAGACGCCGCGTCAGGTAACCAGAGTTAGCTGTTTTAAGCGCCGTATCGGCAAGTCCCTTACGCGCCCCGTGGGTGGATATAAAGTACTGCAGAACACTCAGACCCTCACGAAAGTTAGCGGTAATCGGCGTCTCGATAATTGAGCCGTCCGGCCGCGCCATCAACCCACGCATACCGGCCAGCTGACGAATCTGTGCGGGCGAACCACGTGCGCCCGAGTCGGCCATGATAAACACCGAGTTGAAAGAGCTCTGCACTTCTTCCTTGCCCTCACGATTTATCACTTTTTCGGTGGAGAGCACCTCCATCATCGCTTTGGCGACCTGATCGTTAGCCCGAGACCAAATGTCGATTACCTTGTTATATTTCTCTCCCTGAGTGACCAGCCCAGAGGCGAATTGCGCCTCGATCTCAACCACCTCAGCTTCAGCCTTATCAATAATTTGCGTCTTCGATTCTGGAATAACAAAATCATCCACACCGATAGAACAGCCCGACCGGGTGGAAAAATCGAACCCTGTGTACATCAACTGGTCGGCAAAAATTACTGTAGCCTTCAACCCGAGCAAGCGATAACACTGGTTAACAATCCTTGAAATGGCCTTTTTATTCATGTCCTGGTTGATCATGTCGAAGGCCAGCCCTTCGGGAACGATATCCCAGAGCAACCCGCGACCAACAGTGGTATCCCTGATCACCACCGACTCAACACGCTCGCCGTTTTCCTCGAATACCACCTCTTTGATACGCAGCTTTATGCGGGCCTGCAAGTCAACCTGGCCACCATAATAGGCGCGGGACAACTCACTCAAGTCAGCAAACACCATGCCTTCACCGGGAACGTTGACCCGCGCACGGGTCATGTAATACAGACCCAGCACCACGTCCTGAGACGGCACGATGATCGGCTCACCGCTGGCCGGCGACAGGATATTATTAGTCGACATCATTAACGCCCGCGACTCTAACTGAGCCTCGATGGTCAGCGGCACGTGCACCGCCATCTGGTCACCATCGAAATCGGCGTTGTAGGCGGCACACACCAGCGGATGCAGCTGGATGGCCTTACCTTCGATGAGCAGGGGTTCGAACGCCTGGATGCCCAATCGATGCAATGTCGGCGCCCGGTTCAGCAGCACCGGATGCTCCCGAATCACATCGTCAAGAATATCCCAGACGACGGCCTCTTCTCGCTCGACCATTTTCTTGGCCGCCTTGATGGTCATGGCCAGGCCCCGACCTTCCAGCTTGGAGAAGATAAAGGGCTTGAACAGTTCAAGCGCCATACGCTTAGGCAGGCCACATTGGTGCAGGCGCAAAGTTGGCCCCACGACAATCACCGAACGGCCCGAGTAATCGACCCTTTTACCGAGCAGGTTTTGACGAAAACGCCCCTGCTTACCCTTGATCATGTCAGCCAGCGATTTCAGTGGTCGCTTGTTGGAACCCGTGATCGCACGCCCCCGACGGCCATTATCGAGCAATGCATCCACCGCTTCCTGCAGCATGCGCTTTTCGTTGCGCACAATGATGTCCGGCGCATTCAGTTCCAGCAGCCTTTTCAGACGGTTGTTGCGATTGATAACTCGTCGATACAGATCGTTAAGATCAGATGTAGCGAAACGCCCACCATCCAGCGGCACCAACGGTCGTAGGTCCGGCGGCAGAATTGGCAACGCCTCCAGAATCATCCACTCGGGCTTGTTGCCGGAAGTCAGGAAAGCTTCGAGTAATTTTAGTCGCTTGGATAATTTCTTGATCTTGGTTTCCGAGCGCGTGTTCGGTATCTCCTCGCGGAGTCGCACCACCTCCTGCTCAAGATCAAGATCTTTCATTAACGACTGAATCGCTTCGGCCCCCATCAGGGCGACAAACTCGTCGCCAAACTCCTCCAGCGCTTCAAAATATTCATCGTCAGTCAACAGCTGACTGCGCTCCAGCGTGGTAAGACCTGGGTCAATCACGACGAAAGATTCAAAATACAGAACCCTTTCAATTTCACGCAGGGTCATGTCAAGAATAAGGCCGATACGGGAGGGCAGCGATTTGAGGAACCAGATGTGTGCGACCGGACTCGCCAGCTCAATGTGGCCCATACGCTCGCGACGAACCTTGGCCAGCGTCACCTCGACACCACACTTTTCGCAGACGATGCCGCGATGCTTCATGCGCTTGTATTTACCACACAGGCATTCGTAATCCTTTACCGGGCCAAAGATTTTCGCGCAAAACAGACCATCACGCTCAGGTTTAAAGGTCCGATAATTAATTGTTTCCGGTTTTTTAACTTCGCCGAATGACCACGACCGCACCAGATCCGGCGGCGTCAATCCAATACGAATACCTTCGAAATCGCTGCGCTGATCTTGGGATTTCAATAAATTTAGTAAGTCTTTCAAAGCCTGTCCTCCAAGGGGTGTTCACCTAACCGGGCTAATCGCCCGGCCGTTGACAACGTGC
>JBFJZC010000110.1:0-8730 GCA_041622295.1 Porticoccaceae bacterium | reverse complement strand
CGGGTTTGCTGTGCAGCGCAAAGACGTCGGCGGCAGTTTCGAGCAGGGGGGTGCTGACGGCATTCCCAGTTTCCTCCCCGGCTTCAGTGATGTTTTCAGGGAGTAAGGTGTCGGCGTAAAGCACACCGCCCTCGTTATCGAAATCCAGAAACTCCAGGTCGTCCTCATGGAAGGAGAATTTGTGCAGCCATGCCAGCGCGTGTAGCTGTGCAGGGGAGGGTAGGGTTTCGAGCTTTTCCCTGGCGCGGCCCGGCGGCAGGTCGCTCAAACCGAAGGGAGTCCCATCGCCAAAGACACGGCCCTGTGTTTGCTGAGCCAGACTGATTTGTGAAAATGCAATCACCGCGATCGCTGTGGCTATTTGCTTCACTATTAGCGGATAAGACTTCATTTTAATGTCCCCAGTAACTGTCTGAGCTAGATTTCCTGTGCCTTACTGACGGGCACCTGCTGTCAACGGGAGCATAGGGGGGAGGGTCATGGAATACAGTGATGGGGTCGTCATTTTCAGTATGTTAAGACCCATACTGAACCAGGAATGTGAAGTGCTACCCGCGGGGTCGCCTACAGCGCGATCAGCGAAAACCGGCAATTTCAGTCTGGCGGCGGATCTGCGGGCACATCAGAACTTCCCGGCGAGGTATCACTCGGTTCGGAAACGAAGTCAATTTCCAGATTGGCCTTTTCGATAAAATATTCAGGCAACTCGGCCTGAATGGCGGGCGCCAGATTTTTAAAATCGCTGACCTGCTTGACCAGGTTATTCTTGCCACTGAGCAGCTGTCCTTCGGCTTTCTGGTAGGAGTCGTGGGCCCTGTCCAGACTGGTTTTGATACTCTGGAAGCTGGTCAGGAAGCTGTTGAGCTTTTTGAACACGCCGTCAGCTTTATTGGCCAGTTCGGCGGTATGTTTATTCTGGTCTTCGTAACGCCATAACTGACGCACAATATTGAGGCTGGTCAACAGGGTGGTGGGCGTGGCGACCAGGACATTGCGTTCGATGGCATGCTGAAACAGGGATTCGTCGGCTTTTAGCGCTTCGACAAAGGCTGATTCGATGGGCACAAACATGAAGACCATCTCTGGTGAATTCAGACCGGGTAGCTTGTCATAGTTGCGGTCTGCAAGCTCCTTGATGCGGCTGGCAAAAGCCTCGACGTGATCTTTTAATGCCAACTGGCGTTCGGCCTCGTCTTCGCTGTTGACGAAACGGGTGTAAGCATTGAGGGATACTTTGGCATCGATGACCAGATGTTTGCCCTGGGGTAAATAAACAATGGCATCCGGTCGCGCGCGACCGCCTTCAGCAAGGTTAAATGACACCTCTCTTTTATAGTCCTTGCCATGTACTAACCCCGAGCGTTCCAGCACATTTTCCAGCACCATCTCGCCCCAGTTGCCCTGCATTTTCTTCTGGCCCTTCAGTGCGGTCGCCAGTGCATGAGCTTCTTCAGTGATCTGCTTGTTAAGCTCTTTAAGCTGGCCCAGTTCGGCGCGCAGATGGGCCTGTTGCTGGGTGTCTTTGTGGTGAATATCCTGGGCCTGCTTCTTGAAGTCGTCGATCTGCTTTTTGAAGGGCCCGAGTACAGTATCCAGCGACTGTTGGTTGGCCTCGGTAAATGCTTTGCCTTTGTGTTCAAAAATTTGATTCGCCAGATTCTCAAATTCGGTTTTCAGTTGGCGTTTGTTTTCGTCCAGTAACTGTAATTGTTTGTCGAAATGGGTTTGTTTTTCTTCGAGACTGGTTTTTAGCTGCGTGTGCTCCGAGATCAATTGCTGGTAACGCACAGTCAATTGATGATGATCCTGCTCACGGTTGGCTACCGTGCTTTTCAGCTCTGCTATTTGCTGGTCAGCCTTTTCAGCGTGAACCTGGTGGGCGCGGCCTTGCTCACGAGCGCCGCTCAGGGCTTGTTGTTGTTCACGAAGATTACTGCGTTCAACGTCCACTTCACGAGCGAGGGTTTCAATACGCGCTTCCCGCTCGGTGAGTCGATGGCTGAGGGCGCTTATCTCGGAGGCTAATTCAGCGAGTCGTTTTTCGGCTGTGTGCTGCGCATTGCGCGCCCGCCAGGTGGCGATGAGCCAGCCGCCGATCAGGCCGAGGAAAAAGATAATAATGGTGAGTTGTATAGATGCAGCTGGCATGGTTTGTTTGGCAGAAGTTCCAGGTAGTGGCGTGTAGTGGCAATGACTAAATTTCAGCAGGCATGACTATGCTACCAGATTGAACCGCTCACTGGAGACACAGGTAAGTGTATCTCCAGTGCGGGTAATGGCGCTGCTGCTGAACATCGCTCTATGTACTATGCTTTGACATCTATCCACCAGTTTCTCCGGGAGATAAACATGATTGACGTGCATTACTGGCCAACGCCTAATGGTAAAAAGGTGACCATTTGTCTCGAAGAGTGCGGTCTGGACTACCGTGTGGTCGAGTGCAATATCGGTCGCGGCGATCAGTTTACCGATGATTTTCTGCGGATAAGCCCGAACAATCGGATGCCAGCGATTGTCGATCACGATCCGCTGGATGGCGGTTCAGCCATTGGTATTTTTGAGTCCGGCGCGATTATGCAATATCTCGCGGAAAAGACCGGCAGATTCTGTCCCTCAGATATTCGTGGCAAGTACGAAGTGTATCAGTGGGTGCATTGGCAGATGGCTAATCAGGGACCGAAAACCGGTGAGATGGGTTATTTTCGCCGTCTTGGAGACTCTATTGACAGCGCCGTTGGCGACCAGTCTCACGCACTGACTCGCTATAGCGATGAGGTTAATCGCTGCTATGGGGTGCTAAATAACCGTCTGTACAATCGTGCCTACCTGGCTGGCGAGGAATATACCATTGCCGATATGATCTGTTATCCGTGGACGGTGGGCTGGGCAATGCAGGGGCAGAACATCAACGAATTCAAGTACTTTAAACGCTGGTTCGAAGAACTCAGTGAACGCCCAGCGGTACAGCGAGGCATGGCAGCGGGTAGCGACATGGGTGAGGACTACGCAAAGTTATCTGAGCAGGAAAAAGCGAGACGCAAGGCCCTGCTCTACAATCAGCGGGCGCGGCCGGTGCAGGAGGCAGGATGAGTAGCGAGATTGAGGCGTTGCTAAGCTACGTTGCTGACGAAGTGGTAGATCCAGCGATATACAATTACCGACCCGATCCAGGGGCGCCGGATAGGAGCCCGGAACAGATCAACTACCGGATGGTGATGACTGACGTCCGCGGTTATGGGGAGGTCTTGTCTCTCGATCGGCAGGGCGTGCAGGTAGCCAAACTTTCGAGCTGCGTCAGTGACTATTACGACGACGATCAAATACGGAACAATTATTATCCGGAAATAGAAAAATTGGTGATGGAAGCCACTGGCGCTCAGCGTGTAATTGCCTTTGACTACAACGTACGTTGTCAAAGTTACGCTGAACAAAAAAAGCACAAAGCGCAACGGCCTGTGCGCTTTGTGCACAATGATTACACCCACGACTCCGGGCCGCAACGAGTGCGGGATTTGATGGGTGATGCGGCCGAAGCGCTGTTGAAAAAGCGCTTTGCTGTCATCAATGTCTGGAAGCCTATCGTCGGGCCAGTACGTAAATCGCCGTTGGCGGTATGCGATGCAACGACTATGGCTGAGCAGGATTTCGTTAAAACAGCGCTGCTCTACCGAGATCGTCAGGGCGAAATTTATACTGTCCGGCATCGTCAGCAACACCGTTGGTTTTATGTCTCCGGGATGGGCGCCGACGAAGTGATGTTACTAAAGTGCTATGACTCGGCGCTGGATGGCCGTGCCCGCTATACCGCACACACGGCCTTCGAAGATCCCGGTAGCCCAGCGGATGCGCCTGACCGCGAGAGTATAGAAGTTAGAACACTGGTTTTCTTTGATCGGTAATCTGCCAGCCAGTTGGCAAATAACAGGCGAATTGATCATTACGTGTTAGCGCTGGATGGAGTGCGGTGATAAACAGACTGGCATCTCGGCTAGTCTGTCGCTGCCGAGGGTCTGAGCCGCAAAATTTTTCCGCTATCGGTAGAGATATATAACCAGCCTTCGGGGCTTTGTATTACCTGGCGAAGACGTTCTCCGAGCGACTCCAGTAATCTTTCTTCTGCCACTGGCTTCCCTGTTACGTCGACGGAGACCCGATTCAGGTGCGTTAGTTTGAGCGCACCAGAGAACAGGTTGCCGCGCCAGAGCGGAAACGCCTCGCCGGTGTACAGCAGCAGGCTAGCAGGCGCGATAGATGGTATGTAAACCTTTTGCGGTGCTTCGATGCCGGGCTTTTCCGTGCCTTCACCGACGGCAACAGGCCCCCAGTATTCCTTGCCGTGGGATACGATGGGCCAGCCGTAATTGCGGCCCGGCAGAACCAGGTTGATTTCGTCGCCGCCGCGGGGACCGTGTTCGTTGATCCAGAGCCGTTTGTGAACACTATCGTATGCGATGCCCTGGGGGTTGCGATGGCCGTAACTCCATATTTCGGGCATGGCGCCTTTCGTGTGAATAAACGGATTGTCGTCCGGTAAGCTGCCGTCGAGATTGACCCGTAACACGGTTCCCGCGTGGTTGCTGAGATCCTGACTGTTGTCTCGATAACCCCGGTCGCCCACCGTAAAAAACAGGTGCCCTTCGTTATCAAATGCGATGCGACTGCCGAAATGATGGTTGGCATCGCTGCCTGAATTAGTCACTAACAGGTCTTGCCAATTTTGCAGGCGCAGCCCCGCCAGCTGGACGCGCGCAAGGGCGGTGACACCTTGCCCTTGTTGCGCTTTGCTATAGGTAATATATAGCCAGCCGCCAGGTTTATAGTCGGGGGGCACGGCGACATCTAGCAGACCGCCCTGTCCGTGCGCCCATACCCTGGGGCTGCCTTGCAGTGTGTCGATGGCTTTTGTTGCGGTATTGAGTGCTTTCATCTGGCCATCGCGCTCCGTGAAAAGGAGCCTGTCCGAAGCTATAAATGCCATGCCCCAGATGACGCCGTGGCCTTCGGTAACGGTTTCTACGCGGTAGCCCGTAGTCGGGCTCTCCCCGTTCGGTAAGTCAGTGCCGGGGTTTGCCTGCACCAAAATCGCACAGGCCGCCAGCAAGATTAACGTTAGCGTGCCTGCGAATTTATTTTGCTGAATGTTCATATGAGTATTGGCCGTGGTGTTTCTCACCGTCATCTGCATTCAGGCGCAGCATGGTGTTCGATTAGCAAAGACCATGCAATAAAACCGCGTTGTGATGCAACTACGCAGTGATAAAACTACGCAGTGATAAAACAACGTTGTGCCGATGGTACTAGCAAGCAGCATTTTTGTGAACGTGCAAAGCGGCTCATTTTTGGTGTTTAGCCGCTAAAGGTTAGCGTGGCGCTAGCCAGGGGTTGCAAAAGACCGTTCTTTCCTCGAACGTTTGTTTGAGTGACCCGTATTTTTTTACCGGAAATTATATATTCAGATAATAAAACACCTCGCGTGCGTTTCCTATATCTTTCCCTGACGTTGATATTACTGGTTTGATTCTGGCGTCATGTGGTTAAAATGGTGTACAAATGACGTTGGGTTAGTGTGTTGTGCAGGTACGTCCTATGCGTACATTGCGGGGTATATTGCATGAGTACAAGGAAGGAGTACAAATATGCGAATTGCGTTTCTTGAGGATGATCCACCACAATTGGAGTTGTTGCAGTGCTGGGGAGAAGACGCGGGTCACCATTGTTATGGTTTTATGACGGGCGGGGACTTAAAGGATGCCCTGAGTAATGACACTTTTGATCTTGTGGTAATCGACTGGAATTTACCGGACACAACAGGTATAGAAATTGTGCGTTGGGTGCGTGACACAATAGACTGGGAAATTCCGGTGCTGTTTATTACTGGCCGCGACCTCGAAGAGGATGTAGTCACTGCTCTTGATGCGGGTGCCGACGATTATATGGCTAAACCCGTGCAGCGCATGGAGGTGCTGGCGCGACTGCGGGCCTTAAACCGGCGGGCGACAATCAAAGCTGAAACCGAAGTGATGGAGGCGGTGTCACCCTACGAGATAGATACAGCTAGTCGTCAAATCAAATTAAACGGAGAGGTCGTTCAGCTAACCAACAAGGAGTATGAGTTGGCGTTGCTGTTGTTTCATAACGTTGGACGTCTGTTATCGCGCAGTTACGTGATGGAGAAGGTCTGGGGAACCCGTGTTGAACTCAACACGCGTACAGTCGATACCCACATTAGTCGGATACGCAACAAATTGGTTCTTCGGCCAGGAACTGGCTGGCGATTGATGTCGGTTTATCACCATGGCTACCGCCTGGAAAATATCGGACAAAAGCCTTAACCGCGGCCCGGGGGTTTGGTGCAGGGATAGGTAGGTGAACACTTGTCAGAAAGATTTTCTGGTGGTCTTGCTGTTCTTGCTCTAATAAACACGTCCGCTGCCAACCAAATTGAGAAAACAATTACTGATTGCGTTTGCCAGTGGTTGTGTTGGTAGCAGTTTTATTCGGATGGAGCGACGTGTTTAATAATCTCACCATTTGTATAAACACAGCCCCGGGCGGGAATGTTAACGATTGTTACATCAGCCGCCTGGCGCTGTGACTTTTGATTTGTCTGTGACAGAATCCTGATCATCTTATTAGCCGCTATTGATGGAAGTCCGAAACGGTCATTGATCGATAAGGCCTCTCGCCGCGGCACTTTTTATTGAAGAAACTGAATACTGCTGCCGTCAAAACAGACGTTTTTATAGCCGATATCTTTACAACAGACAGTGTTTATCGAGAGTATTTATTGAGAGTGTCTATCGAGAAAATCGGTAGACAAGGCAAAGATTGTAGGAGCAAGCATTTGGGCCCCCATGGCAACATGAGGGGCCTTTTTTTTGGCAACGATTTTCACAGCAGTGCTATTTAATGGGCGCAGCACTAATTGATTGCCACAGCACTATTCGATTGCCGCAGCGCCGCCCAGGACAGGCCCAATTTCCGAGTTGATGACGAGATCGGCAATGCCGTCCAGGTCTGTTGGATCTCGGTTAAGAATAACCAGCTGCGCGTTGTTGCGCTTGGCCACTGCCGGAAAACCAGCTGCCGGATAGACGAGCAGCGATGAACCGATCGCGAGGAAAAGATCGCAGGCCATAGTCGCTGCCTGCGCTTTGAGCATGGCATCCTGCGGCATGGTTTGCCCAAAGGAAATCGTCGCGCTTTTCACAAGGCCATCGCAGTGATCACAAACCGGTAGTGTTTCGTCCCGTTCGAAATTCGTTTTTATCAGGCCCAGGTCATAGCGTTGCCCGCAGCTGAGGCAATGGGCATAGGTTGCGTTGCCGTGCAATTCGATAACGGATGCTTCGGGCACACCGGCCTGCTGATGAAGACCATCGACATTCTGCGTGATCACGTGACTAACGATGCCTCTGGTGACGAGATCGGCAATAGCCCGATGGCCGCGATTGGGCTCAGCCTTTTTCATGTCTTCGTCAAACATAAATTTAAGCCGCCAGGAGTCTCGCCGTGCCTGAGCGGAGCTAAGAAATTCGCTGAAATCAACGGGCTTATGCTTGCTCCAGAAGCCGTCAGGACTGCGGAAATCTGGTATACCCGATTCCGTACTGATGCCCGCGCCGGTGAACACGACGGCCTTTTTACAGTTGTCGAGCAGCGCCTTCAGGCGTGTGGCATGGCCCGTAACGCAGTCTGTGTTTTTACCTGTCATATCGCACCTCGTAGCGATGGCTGCACTCGCAGCACCGGTATTTTCTGCTGCATTAGCTGTCTTCTACGGTACATATCAGCTGCGATAGCGGTAGCTGCGCTAGATGTCTGCCAGGATTTATTCTGGCGTAATAACTCGAAACGTAGCTGAAGCCGTCGCCAGCAAATCTCCGTCCAGTGAACTTAATTCCGCGGCCATAAAGGCGATGGTGCGGGTTTTTTTAACTATCCAGCCTTCAGCCACCACTGGGCCAGGCTTAACACCTTTTATATAGCAGGTTTTTATTTCCAGTGTCGGTATGGCTGTTTCCGGTTCACAGGTGCTGAGTAGCGCTGGCGCCATAACATCGTCGAGCATAGCGGTAATAAAGCCGCCCTGTACAAAGCCTTTTGGATTGGTCATCGCCTCAGAAGGCTGGTACTGAAACTTTAGTCTGCCGCCCTCGGGTTTGACCTCAACAATGCTTATGCCCAGTAACTCGCTACAGGGTGCCGGGGGTGTTTCGCCGCGCAAAATGCTCCAGATTCTATGTTCAGTTGCTGACATTACACAAATTCTCGCTTTTAATGGTGATAAGTGTTGGTGACAAGTGTTGGCGATAGTGCTGATAGCGGCATGGCTGGACGTTTGACCTATGCGTATAGACGTTTGACCGTCGTTCGCCACGCGGATAAAGCCGACAGCGTTGCTAGTTTTGTTGCTCGATAACAGCCGCTGCTGCGCGCTCAACCACCGTCCCCTTGAAAAAATTGGGGTTCATGCCGCCGTGCAATGTTACGGCATTGGCGAAGGTGAAGGCGCGAAAGTCCTCGTTGCCAAGAATGTTATGTTCCACCAGCTCGTAGGCTTCAGCTAGTACGGTGGTCATATCAGGTACATCCCAGTGGCCAATATCGGAGCCGAATATAGCCTTGAGGGTGGTTTGTAGCGGGTTGAGCTGGCGGTTAAATGCCAATGCCGTCTGCGGATCATCGGCTTCACAGCCGAAATAAAAGTTGGGTTGAAACTGATCGCGG
>JBFJZC010000109.1:0-8805 GCA_041622295.1 Porticoccaceae bacterium | reverse complement strand
CTCGTGTTGCTTCAAAATTGCCAGAATCTGGCTGTCGGAAAATCGAGACTTCTTCATCATTCGCTCCTTGTGCGAGTATCGTAAAAGTCTCTACTCAAAACCTCGATTAATTTTCGGGGGGATTACAGTAGAACTTTAGAGATAAAACCATCTCGGAAAAGTTCAGCGCCACACACAAAAACCGATTGCGGATCGGTTTTTGTGTGTGTTATCGTGCGTCCCCGTAATAGCCACGCTTGACACTTCAGATTATGCACCTCGGCGAACTCGAAAAATTAGTCCTCCAACACCTCTGGGAAACAGATGCTGCTGACGCGAAACAGGTGCATGCCTGCCTCAGGAAGCAAAGGGGCGGCTCATTAAATACTATTCAAAGCACCCTGGATCGCCTGTTTAAAAAGGGCTTGCTGGCGCGGGAAAAGCAGGGGCACGCGTTTCAGTACCGGGCCGCAATTGATCGAAACACCTTTATGGGTCAGTTAATCAACGACATTACGAATGACTTCAGTGGAACTAACGAAAATTCGTTATTGGCCGCATTTGCGTCGTTGTCTTATAGTCTGGACGAAAGCCAGCTGGATGAGCTGGAGCGTATGATTGATGCGCGACGATCAAGCGCCAAATCGGATGGGCAAGTATGATTTTCGGTGCCTGGGCGCTCACGCTCAATATACTCACCATAGGCATCTTGAGCTTTGGTTTCGCATTACTCCTAATGTCACTGCTCATCAACCTCGTAAATAGGCTATTGTTGCGCTTCGAAGCGAAAACCCGAGCCCGTTTACTGTGGTGCGTTGTCGCTTTGCCCTGGTTTGTAAGCCTGGTATCGGTTGTCCTGCTCGTATTCCCCGAGGTCTTTAAGTGGCAAGAGACGTGGCTGACGTCGACGTTGCACTTGCATCATACGTACGCTTTTCCTATCTATAGCTGGCATGGCGTTTCCCTGTTTTTGTTTAGTACATTGTCCTTTTTGTTGCTTCTATCAAAATTAATTAGCGCGTCCAAAAATACCTCGCATATTGGTCAGTTGCAGGATTTCTTGCAGCCGACGCCCTTGCCTAACGGATGCATGCTTATTGAATCCGACAGGCGCCACGCATTCACCTCAGGTATATTAAACCCGAAGGCCTATATTACTCGCGGTCTGCACGACCTGCTCACCGAGACCGAAAATCGTGTGGTACAGCAGCATGAGCTTGCGCATGTAAAACATGCTGACCCACTACGGAAATATGCATTTTCCGTGCTCGCATCTTTTTTTCCGGGGCGACTGGTGATCCAGCTAAACAGCGCCTTTTCGCTAGCGCTGGAACAGCTGGCAGATAGCGTTGTGTTGAAAACTTCGCACAATGAAACACTCATATCTAAAACCATTCTTAAAGTGGTTCGTTTGCAAAATATAGGCACTCCTGGCCAGAGCGAACCGCTGTTTAACTGCGCCTTTACGACCCACCCACTGGAATTAAGAATCCGCTATTTGTTAAGCGACGACAAGGGTCACGCGTTCCCTCATGGTTTGGTTCTGTTGTCGACGCTAACGCTGGTCCTCATCAGCACGTTTTCAGTCGATATTCTTCATCACTATTTCGAACACCTTTCTAATCATTAAGGAAACACCATGATGTTATTTCATCATTTTATAGCGCATAAAAAACCGATCAAAGATCGGTTTTTTATGGCGGAAATAACTTTGCCTGTTGTGGTATTTTTGGTGAGCTTTATCACTGTATCGCTTCCCGTCGTCGCCTCAGAAAGCCCGAATAAAGCACTTTCGATGCAGACCGCTATAGCTCAGAGTTTAGGCCATCACCCGGAACTTGTCGGATTCAGTTATCGCATACGCAGGGCAGAAGGCAATATTCAACAAGCGGCTGTTCGGGAAAAACCGGAATTGTCTTTGGCGCTAGAAGATGCTTTCGGTACTGGCGATTACTCGGGCTTTGATAACGCCCAGTCCACATTGAGTATCAGCTGGATCCTGGATACGGAATTGGCGCAACGGCGCGTCGGCAAATACCAAACAGAAAAATCCCTTATTGATATTGAAAACGAAATAAAAATTTACGATATCGCGGCGCAAACAGCACATGCTTTTTTTACAGTACTGGCGCTGCAGGAGCGCTTAATCATCGCCGACAAAGCCCAGCAGCATGCAAAAAACATCCTCGCTGATGTTGGTAAGCGCGTGAATGTAGGCAAAGCGCCCGCTGCAGATCAATTGCGGGCTGAAGTTAATCTCGAACACCGCGAACTTGAACTCGAGGATATATCGCACGAATTAAAATCCGCAAAAAAAATTCTGGCGTCCATGTGGGGTGCAACAGATATTGATTTTTCTTCAGCATCGGGGTCGCTGAATATTACGGATAAGCTAATGGATTATGAAGATCTGGAGACAGCCATCCAGACTAACCCTGAAATACGCTATTTTCTAACACAACAACGGCTTGCCGAGAGTGAAATCGCTCTGGCAAAGGAAAATGCAAAAAATAGACTGCGTTTAAATACAGGCATCAGACGTTACGAACGCACGGAAGATTACGGAATGACATTCGAGGTGTCCTTACCCCTGGGTAAAACCAGTCGCAACCAGGGCCGAATTTCAGCATTGACCGCCGATCAAGACCGCTACCAGGCTGACTCTAAAGCGAAGGAAATTCAGCTGCTCACAAAGGTTTTTGTTCTCTATGAAGAACTCAAACACAGTTACCACATTAATGCGGCACTGGAAAACAAAATTATACCGCGCCTCGAACAGGCGTTGCAGGAAACCTATAAAGCCTATCAGCAAGGCAGGTACGGTTATCAGGAATGGTCTGTGGTTCAGCAGGAAGTGCTCGATGCGCAGCTTGCGCTTGTGCAGACACGTTTGACCGCACACAACAACACCGTTGAGCTCGAACGCCTGACCGGCCTGCCGCTCTTGCGTAACCACGTCACACCATAGCCAGCCAAATTTAAGCTAAGCATTCAGCTATCGAATCAGTCGAGGAATACGAATGAATAAATCACTAATACGCCCTGTGACATTAAGTCTTGTCCTTTGGACTATCGCCGTGGTTCTTTCTGCTACGTCGGTCACAGCCTTTGCGGTCGACACCGGCGTGGCAGAAGCCGAACCCGAGAAAGGGCCGCATCGAGGACGTCTGTTGAAACAGGATGGGCTTGTACTGGAACTAGCTATTTTTGAAACGGGTGTGCCACCGGAATTTCGCGTTTGGGTAACCTACGACGGTAAACCCGTATCACCGGAAGCGGTGGCCCTTTCGGTAAAGTTGACGCGCCTCGGGAACGTTGTTGATAACATTAAATTCAAACCACAGGCCGATTTTTTGCGCGGTGATATGGAGATTTACGAACCGCATTCATTTGTCGTGACGATCGACGCGAGTGTCCAGAATAAGAATTATCAATGGCAATACGATAACTTTGAGGGACGCACGAAAATTGAGCCTCAAGTGGCCGATGCTATGGAAATAATAACTGAAATCGCCGGCCCCGCGACCTTGGTTGATACCATCGAAGTGTTTGGTCGGTTAGTCCCTTCGCCGGATGCCCAGTGTCATATTACGGCCCGCTTTGATGGCCAAATCAAGGCAATGCCTGTGCGTCTGGGGCAGCGGATTAAGGCTGGCGATCCGCTGGTAACCATCGAAAGCGATGAGAGCCTAAAAGCTTACACCATTACTTCGCCAATAGACGGAGTCATCACTGCCCGGGTCGCCAATACTGGCGAACAAAGTAACGGCCGGGTTCTACTGTCTATTATCAACACCAAAAAACTTACAGCCGAATTATCGGTTTTTCCAGCCGACCGTTCTCGGGTAAGGCCTGGCGCTACCGCCGAGCTTGTAGTAAATGGGGAAGCAGAAAGACTGCAAAGCGCGGTGACCTCATTGGACAGTCAGCTGCAGAGTAATCAATCCATTATTGCGCGCGTTGCCGTTGACAACACATCAGAACGATTTTTATCGGGCCAATTTGTAAGGGGGAAAATTGAGGTTGCGCGCTATCCCGTGGCGCTGGCTGTTAAACGGGTGGGTTTACAGGCGTTTCGAGATTTTACTGTGGTGTACGCCAAAGTGAACGATGAATATGAGGTGCGCATGCTGGAGTTGGGGCGGGAAGCAGGGGAATGGGTGGAGGTTCTGGGTGGTCTGGATGCAGGCACCGAGTACGTCACCGAGAACAGCTTCATTATCAAAGCTGATATCGAAAAGTCTGGCGCCTCCCACGATCACTAAGGAATTCACCCATGCTTGAGTACGTTATTCAATTTTCCATCCGGCGCCGTGCCCTGATTATGGTAGCGGTACTCGCATTGAGTGGGCTCGGCTTGTGGAATTTCACAAAGCTACCCATAGATGCTGTACCCGATATCACCAATGTTCAGGTCATGATCAATACCGAGGCCGCGGGCTTCACACCGCTGGAAGTCGAACAGCGCGTGACCTTCCCCATTGAAACCGCAATGGCGGGCTTACCAAATTTGCAATATACCCGTTCGGTTTCACGCTACGGTTTGTCCCAGGTTACGATAATTTTTACTGACGACATCGATATTTATTTTGCGCGTCAGTTAGTGAGTGAGCGATTATCCGGGGCCAGGTCTAATCTGCCTCGATTGCTTGAGCCCGAGCTTGGCCCGATCGCCACGGGCCTGGGCGAAATATTTATGTTTACCGTGGATGCCGAGCCGGGCACCTTAAACTCGGACGGTTCTGTTATCACGCCCACTGACCTGCGTTCGGTACATGACTGGATTATTCGTCCGCAGTTACTGCGCGTCCCTGGCGTGGTAGAAGTGAATCCTATCGGCGGTTACAAGCGCGAAATTTTGGTCGCCATCGAGCCTGAAAAATTACTGGCGTTTCAGTTAAGCCAGGCAGACGTTGTTCGTGCGATTCAGAATAATAATCAGAACCGCGGGGTGGGTTTTGTCGAACACAACGGTTCTCAATGGTTACTGCGAGTGCCTGGGCAAAGCCAACATATCAGTGAACTGGGCGAGATTCTCATAAGCAGTAGCAACGGCGTTCCAATACGCATAAAAGACGTTGCCAATATCGAAGAAGGCAAAGAATTACGCACCGGTGCTGCGACCCAAAATGGTCGCGAAGTGGTGCTGAGCACGGTATTTATGCTGGTGGGAGAAAATAGCCGTACCGTCGCCAAAGCCGTCGCCGAAAAGCTCGAAAAAATCAAACTTGGCCTGCCGCAGGGGATTACCGCTACAGCCGTCTACGATCGCACGGAGCTCGTCGATAAGACCATTAAAACCGTGCAAACCAACTTGCTCGAAGGCGCGTTACTGGTCATCGTTATTCTGTTTTTCCTCTTAGGTAATATCCGTGCGGCCTTGCTGACTGCCGCCGTTATTCCTGTTGCTATGTTGATGACGGTAACCGGCATGGTACACGCGCGCGTCAGCGCCAACTTGATGAGCCTGGGCGCACTTGACTTCGGGTTACTGGTGGATGGGGCGATCATCATCGTGGAGAATTGCTTGCGCAGGCTCAGTCAGGCGGCTACCCCCCATAGGGAACTCGATGTGCGGGAGCGCTTTGACATTGTATTTAATGCGACGCGCGAGGTGATTCGCCCTGCATTGTTTGGTGTGTTCATCATTACCGCAGTATATTTCCCAATCTTTGCTCTAACCGGTGTTGAAGGCAAGATGTTTCACCCGATGGCGCTGACGGTCGTCATTGCCCTGGGTTGCGCCATTGTGCTTTCGATTACCTTTGTCCCTGCCTGTATTGCTTTACTGTTTCGCAAACCTGTTGAAGAAAAAGACAGCGCGATTATCAAAGCGACACGCGCGGTCTACGAGCCACTGTTGAAGCTGGCGTTAAAAGCACGTTGGTTAGTGGTGGGGTTGGCGTTAGTCTTCGTCCTCGGTTCTGGTCTATTGGCATCACAGCTTGGCAGCGAATTCGCACCGAACCTGGACGAAGGCGATATCGCCATGCATGCCTTGCGTATTCCCGGCACTTCTCTCAGTCAATCCGTTGAGCTGCAAAAAACCCTGGAAGATAAAATCGAGCAATTGCCGGAAGTAGCACACATTTTTTCCAAAATAGGCACGCCCGATGTCGCAACAGATCCAATGCCGCCGAGTGTCGCGGACACCTTTATTATTTTGAAACCACGCAGGGAATGGCCAGATCCTGGCAAAACCAAAGTACAGGTGGTGGACGATCTGGCGGCGCTGGTCGAACCCATACCGGGTAATCGCTATGAATTTCTTCAGCCTATTCAAATGCGTTTCAACGAGCTGTTATCGGGGGTACGAGCAGAACTGGCGATAAAGATCTTTGGTGACGATTTTGAGCAACTGCAAGGATTGGGCAGCGAAATCGAGGGCGCGATTGCCAAAGTCGAAGGCATTGCCGACATCCAGGTGGAACAAGTTACCGGGTTGCCCATCATGACAATGCAACCGAAACTCGATGTCCTGGCTCAATACGGTTTAGCCGTAAGCGAACTGCAAGATCAGCTCGCCATCGCTTTACGCGGCGAAGTGGCGGGGCAGTTTTATCAGGGGGATAGACGTACCGATATTGTGGTGCGCCTACCTGAAACACGCCGAACAGACATGGATCGCCTGCGCTACTTGCCTATACAGTTGGCGAATTTTGAGGCTGTGCCACTGCAAGAACTTGCCACCCTGGAGTTGGTGGAGGGATTTAATCAGGTGAATCGCGAAAACGGTAAAAGGCGTGTGGTCGTCACGGCCAATGTGCGTGGGCGTGATCTAGGTTCCTTTGTTGCCGACATTCAAACCGCCGTAAATGCATCGGTGGAAGTGCCACCGGGTTATTGGGTGGAATACGGCGGCACCTATCAAAAGCTCCAATCGGCCTCGAAACGTTTAATGTTGGTTGTGCCTATTACATTAATAATGATTATTGGCCTACTGATCCTGGCCTTAGGCTCTTTCAAGGATGCCATGATCATTTTTACCGGCGTGCCCCTGGCGTTAACCGGGGGCGTCTTGTTTCTTGTGTTACGCGATATTCCATTTTCCATATCAGCCGCAGTAGGCTTTATTGCCTTATCGGGTATAGCCATTCTCAACGGCCTGGTCATGGTGTCGTTTATTCGCGATTTAATAAACGACGGATTCACGGTTGAGAAAGCTGTGATCGAAGGCGCTTTGACACGCTTGCGCCCTGTTATGACAACCGCGCTGGTGGCTTCTTTGGGTTTTGTGCCCATGGCTCTCAACACGGGCATCGGTTCAGAAGTGCAGCGCCCTTTGGCGACGGTTGTTATTGGTGGCGTTATTTCATCAACACTGCTGACCCTGTTTGTGTTACCCGTGCTCTATCGGCTGATTCATAAAGATACTCCACCGAGACGGCAGGTTTAAGGCCGCAACTTCAGCGTAGTTGCAGAGCAGTCAATGCACAAACTACATGCGCGTCACCGCGCCTTACCGCGCGTCCGGTATATCAGGCGCCACTCTGCGCCCCACTTATACCTTACGCTGCACTCACTAAACTGTTGAGTGTGGCGCTTGGTCGCATCAATTTTTCGACCTTTTTAACATCTGGCTGATAGTAACCACCCATGTCAACTGGCTTGCCCTGGCACGCTGTGAGTTCATCAACAATTTCCTGTTGGTGATCAACCAGCGCCCTGGCCAGCCTGGCGAAGCTGGCTGCCAGCTCTTTGTTTTCAGTTTGCGCAGCAAGTGCCTGCGCCCAGTACAGGGCCAGGTAGAAATGGCTGCCGCGATTGTCGAGTTCGCGCACTTTACGGGACGGTGACTTGCTGTTTTCCAGAAGCTTGCCGGTGGCCTGGTCAAGTGTTTTCGCCAGTATTGCCGCTTTTTCATTCCCCGTTTTAATCGAGAGATCTTCCAGGGAGACACCAAGGGCCAGAAACTCGCCGAGGGAATCCCAGCGCAGGTGATCTTCTTCCTGAAACTGCTGGACGTGCTTGGGCGCCGAACCTCCGGCCCCGGTTTCAAACAGTCCACCACCGGCCATCAATGGTACGACCGAGAGCATTTTGGCACTGGTGCCGAGTTCGAGAATGGGGAACAGATCAGTCAGGTAGTCGCGCAGTACGTTACCTGTGACGGAGATGGTGTCCTTGCCGCGCTTGAGGCGCTCCATGGTATAGCGGATGGCGCGGTCGGGCGTGAGAATGGAGATTCTCAGGTCGCTGGTATCGTGATCTTTCAGGTATTGCTCGACCTTTTTGATCATTTGTACGTCGTGGCCACGATTTTCGTCTAACCAGAACACGGCGGGCATGCCGCTGGCGCGAGCGCGAGTGACGGCGAGTTTAACCCAGTCCTGAATTGGGCCATCTTTGGCCTGGAACATACGCCACACATCACCGGCGTCCATATTGTCGTGTTGTAACCAGACCTTGCCATCGGTATCGACAACGCGAACGCTGCCATCCGCTGGCAGGATGAAGGTTTTGTCGTGGGACCCGTACTCTTCGGCTTTTTGAGCCATCAGGCCAACGTTGGGGACGGTGCCCATTGTCCGGGGATCGAAGGCATCGTGATGCTTGCAGAAGTTGATAACTTCCTGGTAAATCGTGGCATAACAGCTGTCGGGAATAACGGCTTTGGTGTCTTCCAGTTTGCCGTGGGAATCCCACATTTTGCCGCTGTCACGAATCATTGCGGGCATGGATGCATCGACGATAATGTCGCTGGGCACGTGCAGGTTGGTAATGCCTTTGTCCGAGTTAACCATGGCCAGCATTGGACGAGTTTCGTAACACCGACGCAGGTCTGCTTCGATTTCGGCACGCTTTGAATAAGGCAGCTTATCCGTT
>JBFJZC010000108.1:0-8883 GCA_041622295.1 Porticoccaceae bacterium | reverse complement strand
TCTCCTTTACCGAGGTGATTTCGCCGGTGATTTGCGTCAAGCGCTGGCGAACAAGATCGGCCAGTTTAGCGCCCTCTCGAGCCCGGTTTTCTATCAGTTGTAGCATTGCCTGATCATAGAGGTTGAGCGCGGCCTCGGCTATCAGGTCAGAATCTATCGGGGTGTCGGTAATAACACCAGGCTTGCTGAGGATGTCCATTGGCTGTAGGGGCGCGGGCTTTGAGAGCAAGCCCGAAATCAGTTCCCCGGCGTTGACATACTGTTGTGCGAGCGCAACGTTCACGGTTATCTCGCCCATTGTGTTATCGAGCTCCAGGTGCAATATCCCATCAACTTTGCCGCGCTGGATAAACGTTCGGGTGCGTTCGCGTAGCGGCACCTCCAGATGACGGAGTGTGTCGGGCAATCGAAAGCCGATGTCGAGATAGCGGTGATTAATGGAGCGCATTTCCCAGGAGAGAGAGCCGCGACCGTATTTGGCATGGGCCCGTGCAAACGCGGTCATACTGTGTGGCATAACTTCGCCTCGGGTTTCGACAGGGGCGTATCTTAACAAGGCAATAGCCACTGCGACACACCATTTTAGGTACAATGGGTCGGGTATGCCGCACCTTGCCGCTGCCGGGTTCAGGAGCGCAATACCGCTGGCAGCGGAAACCCATCGCAATAGAAACTCAGAGGTAGATATGACGACTCGCCCTAGCGGCCGCAGGCTTGAACAACTTCGCCCGGTCAAAATTAGCAGAGAATTTACCAAGCATGCCGAAGGCTCGGTGCTGGTCGCATTCGGCGATACTAAAGTGATTTGCACGGCCAGCGTAGAGCCGGGTGTGCCGCGGTTTTTACGCGGTAAGGGCCAGGGCTGGGTGACGGCGGAATACGGAATGCTGCCACGCTCAACCCATTCGCGGATGGATCGCGAAGCAGCGCGGGGCAAGCAGGGTGGCCGAACACAGGAGATTCAGCGCCTTATTGGGCGGTCATTGCGGGCGGCGGTTGATCTTGGCAAGCTGGGTGAGAATACCTTATCCATTGACTGCGATGTGATCCAGGCTGATGGTGGTACGCGGACCGCCGCGATTACGGGGGCATGTGTGGCGATGGTTGATGCGTTCGCGCATTTGCAGGCCAAAAAGCGAATCAGTGAAAGTCCTTTGCGGAACATGGTAGCGTCGGTATCCGTAGGGATGTACAACGGAATGCCGGTGCTGGATCTCGATTATGCGGAAGACTCCAAAGCCGAAACTGACATGAATGTGGTGATGGACAGCGGTGGCGGCTTCATTGAAATCCAGGGCACCGCCGAAGGTTCACCGTTCACGGAAAGTGAGTTTGCCGCGATGCTGGGCTTGGCAAAACAGGGTATCGCCGATCTGTTTAAGGTACAGCAAATGGCCCTGGCCAGTAAATAAGGTGTCAGCCGGGCGTGGCGAATCGATCTGGCGAGAATCTGGCGAGATAAAGAGCGCGTCGCTGAGCGCGCGGGTGACGCTAGATATCCATTAGGTCATAGTCAACTATGACCGGTGCGTGGCTGGAAAATGCCTTTGCCTTGTAGATCACCGCGTATTCAACACGGTCAGACATTTGTCGGGAAATGAATTGGGTGTCGGTCCGCCAGCCGTCTCCCTCGCCGAGTTGACCCGAAGGCCACCAGCTGAATTCATCGGTATCGGTATTATCAGTGCGAAAGGCATCGACATAGCCAATGTCGTTGTAGAGCTGGTCCAGCCATTGACGCTCTTCCGCCAGAAACCCGGGAGTTTCGCTGTAGCGATCCGCGTTTTCAACATCAATGTTTTTATGGGCGATGCCCAGGTTGGCGCAAACTATGTAGTCCCGACGCTTGCGTGAAATCTTCAGCAAATGATTTTGCAGGCCTTTCAAAAAATCCATCTTAGCGTTTTGCTCGGTGCCTCCCTCGCCGCCGCTCGGTGCAAGCAGGGAAATAACGCTAAGGCGTTCGAAGTCGGCTTGCAGATAACGGCCGTTCATATCCTCGCCGCTGGAGAGGCCGAATCCGAACATAACGGCTTTCGGCGCCTGGCGGGTATAAATGGCGACGCCATTACTCTGTTCCTGGAAGGCATCGAAAAAGTAAGCAAAGTACCCGTCCAGCTGGAACTCTGGAAGATCTTCTATTTCATAAGCACGGGCGCGCAGATCCTGAAGACAGATAATTTCCGCATCCTGGCCAGCCAGCCAGTCATACAAGCCGCGGTGTCCAGCTTGATGGATACCATCGACAGAAACACTGATTACGCGCATATCAAACCCTTTTATTCCAAGCGCTATATAATACCTCAGGTTGAGTGATAGCGGAAAAAGAGAAGTCAGTTTCAGGGTACTGGGTTTTAGAGCAAAGAGTTCAGGTGGTGGAATTATGATGCTGAAAGACTATCAGCGCACGTTTATCGAGCTGGCTCTTGGCCGCCAGGCACTGCAATTTGGTGAGTACACGTTAAAATCGGGACGTGTCAGCCCGTATTTTTTTAATGCCGGAGGTTTTGCCTCTGGAGGCGCGTTGGCAATATTGGGCAGATGCTATGCCAAAGCCATTGCTGACAAGTGTGCGGAGTTTGATGTCCTGTTTGGCCCCGCTTATAAAGGTATTCCCCTGGTCGTGGCGACAGCCATTGCCTTGTCAGAAGAGCTGGGGCGCGATATCCCCTATTGTTTTAATCGCAAGGAAGCCAAGGGTCACGGCGAAGGGGGCGTGTTAGTTGGGAGCCGCCTGCAGGGTCGGGTGTTGATTGTAGATGACGTTATTACCGCCGGTACGGCGATTAGAGAAGCGCTCGCTATTATCGCAGCGGAAAATGCGCAGGTGTGCGGCATAGTGGTAGGCCTGGATCGCCGGGAGCGAGGCAGGGGAGCTGTGTCGGCTATCCAGGAAATTGAAGCTGACTTTGGTGTAAATGTGACGAGTATCGTCGATATAGAAGCTATTCTGGCCTATATTCGCAACTCAGGATTGGACGACACTATTGTCGCCAGGATCGAAAAGTACCAGACCGAGTACGGGATATGAAGATTGATAGCGCAGGTGAGGATTAAGATGATTAGAGCAAGGTGGTTTCCAATAAGATATTTTCGAATACTGCTAGCGGCGGTGGTGGCAACGGCCGTTTTCAGCAATGCGCAGGCGGGAAATCTCTATCGCTATAAAAACAGTGCTGGTGTGATTGTTATGGACGACAGTGTTCCCCCGCAATATGCGGCTGGTGGCTATGAGGTACTGAGCAAGAGCGGGCAGGTCCTCGAAGTAGTCAAACCCCAGGTTGCGGCTCCTCCGGCTGTTAACAACGGTGAAGGCGCTGCTGGTGCCGTAGAAAAAGATGAGTTGGCGCAGGAGCGTGAGGATAAATTTCTCCTTTCAAGCTACAGTTCGACGGACGAAATTCGACAGGCCATGGAGCGCAAGCTGGATCAGCTGGACCGCGAAATCAAACTTGTTGAATCCAGTCTGGCAGATAAAAGTAAATTGCGGGTCAGGGAGCAAGCCCGCGCCGCGAACTATCAACGTGGTGGCAAGCCTGTTCCTGCTACGGTGACTGATACGTTGGCGCGGCTTGATGAACAGGAGCTCAAAGCGGACCAGTTACTTGTTGTGCGCCGTCAGGAGTACGCCGACACGCAGGCTTTGTATGATCGATATGCGACGCGCTACATTGAGCTGACGGCTAGAGCAGACGCGGATGCAGGGAGGGGCGTAGCCGAGGTTGTGCCCGCGGTGAACCCTGACTAGCGAAATAAATTATTGACCAACAGCTGCCACTGCTGAGACCAGTGGGTGCTTGGTAAGCGGGTAAAACCGCTACGTACGAACTGCCGTATTTTCCCTTCCGCCAGCCCCACCAGGAGGTCGGCAGTTTCGGTAATGGACAGGGCGGTACGCTTGTTTTCACCCACTTCCGCCTCGCGAAGGGCTTGCTTAAGCTGGGTTTCGATACGTTCCATTATTTGCGTTATTCTGCTGTGCAGTCGTTCGGTTTCGCCAGCGAGGGCATCCCCTGCGATCATGCGGCTGATACCCGGATTTTTTTCGCAAAAGTTCAATACCAGAGTCAATATGCCGTAACAGCGGGCTTCGATGGTTGGTTCATCGGCAAGAATGGACGTTATTCGCGAAAAAATCGCATCTTCGGTGAACTCCAGCAGGCTTTCATACATTCGCGCTTTGCTGGGAAAATGTCGATACAAGGCGGCTTCAGAGACGCCGAGGTGGTGTGCCAGAGCGGCGGTGGTAATGCGTCCGTTAGGCGATGATTCCAGCATTTCTGCAAGCGCGCTTAAGATCTGGTCACGACGTGATTGTGTGCGGGCTTCCAAGTTTAGTTCCTTAATGTCGTCAGGCTGTGTTCAGCAGTGTTTAGTCGGTGCGGTTGGTAATGAGCGTGCCGACGCCCTCATTGGTAAAAATTTCCAGTAACACGGCATGATCGACGCGGCCGTCGATAATGTGGGCCGAGGTAACGCCATTTTGCACCGCTTCCAGGGCGCAACGAATTTTCGGTAACATGCCGCCCTTTATGGTGCCGTCGGCAATCAGCGCGTCGACCTCGGCAGTTCCGAGTCCGGTAAGCACGGTTCCTGACGCATCCTGCAGGCCTGCGACGTTGGTGAGTAAAATCAGCTTCTCGGCACCGAGAACCTCGGCCAGTTTGCCAGCGACAAGATCGGCATTGATGTTATAGGTTGCGCCCTGATCATCGGCGCCAATGGGGGCGATGACCGGGATAAAATTGCTTGCTGTAAGCATGTCTATTACCTGGGTGTTGATACACTCGACCTCCCCCACCTGGCCAATATCGATAATTTCGGGCGCTTCCACCTCAGGCGTTTTTCGCGACACCACCAGCTTTTTCGCCTTGATAAGCTGCCCATCTTTACCGGTTAGCCCAACGGCCTTGCCGCCCGCATGATTGATCAGGCTGACGATTTCCTTGTTGACTGCAGCCCCGAGAACCATCTCCACCACATCCATGGTTTTGCTATCGGTGACTCGCATACCGTCAACGAATTGTGATGCAATGCCCAGCTTTTCCAGAAGCGCTCCAATTTGTGGCCCCCCGCCATGAACGACAACGGGGTTCATGCCCACCAGTTTCATTAACACAATGTCTTTGGCAAAGCTGCGCTTGAGCTTTTCGTCGATCATGGCGTTACCGCCAAATTTAACGACGAGGGTGCGGCCCGTGAATTTCTGGATGTAGGGTAGCGCCTCAGAGAGAATTTTTGTCGTAAGAATAGCTTCATCACGTGACAGTGACATTAGATAAATCTCCTCGGGTGCCGGGCTGGTATAGCTTAAAAAGGCAGTTCTATGTCCGGCGCAACACTGCTTATCTGCTCTTTGAACAACTTCTGGATTTTGCTTAATGCTGGTTCATCTTTGGCTTCGAAACGCAGGGTGAGTGCGGCCGATGTGTTGGACGCTCGAATCAAACCCCAGCCATCGGGGAATTCTACTCGCAAACCGTCCACTTTAATCAGCGTGCCGTGTTTGAAAACCGCATTTTTTTTAAGTTGGTCAACGAGAGTAAACTTTTCATTGTCGGGTACTGGCACCTTTATTTCGGGAGTCGCGACCACGGCATCAAAGCTGGCGACGATGTCATCCAGGCCCTGTTCCCGCAGGCCCATAATCTCGAGTAGTCGGGCGGCGGCGTACAGGCCGTCATCAAAGCCGAACCAGCGATCACTAAAAAAGATATGGCCGCTGTACTCCCCCCCCAGTGGCGCACCGGTTTCACGTATTTTGCGGCGGATATTCGAGTGCCCGGTCTTATGCATGATGGGGCGGCCACCGTAACTGCTTATCAGCTCACCCAGGCGGCGGGTCGATTTAACATCGAAGACGATGTCTGCTCCGGGTTGCCGAGCAAGTAGGTCGCGAGCAAATATCATGAGCAATTCATCCGGCCAGACGATACGCCCCGAGGCAGATATCGCCACGATACGGTCGCCGTCGCCGTCGAAAGCGATACCGAGGTCTGCGCCTTCCTCCTTTACTGTTGCGATCAGATCCTGCAGGTTGCCAGGGTCAGAGGGGTCTGGTGCGTGATAGGGGAAGTCGCCTTTTATTTCACAGTACAGGGGTGTTACCTTGCAGCCAAGAGTACTGAGCAGTTTTGGCGCGATGGGCCCCATTACGCCATTTGCGCAATCGACCACCACGTGTAGTGCGACGGGTAGGGCGATGTCATCAGTGACAGCAGTGAGGTAAGCTTCAACGACATCTTTCTGGTCACACTGTCCGTTACCCGTCAGCCAGTTTGCAGCCTTCATCTCTGCGGCCAGGTTTGTGATATTTTCAGGCCCCATGACGTCGCCGGCGACCACCATTTTGAAGCCGTTATCGTCGGCTGGATTGTGGCTGGCGGTAACGATAATGCCAGAATCAACATCGGGCAGATGTTGGATGCCAAAATTAAATACCGGGGTTGGGATACAGCCGATATTGTCAACATGGCATCCCGTCGACAATATACCGTTGATTAGGGCTTCCTGCAGCGACGGGCTGGTGAGCCGCCCATCCGCAGCGACGACAAGGCGATTGTTGTCGGCAGCCAGACTTTGGCTACCCAGCGTTTTGCCCAGTGCGCTGGCAAACGCCACGGTAATTTGGGTAGTGGCGTCACCGCGGATATCGTAGCTTCGAAACACGGCTGTCGGGTACAGTTCGTCATCACTGTCATCACTGTCATCACTGTCATCACTGTCATCACTGTCATCACCTTTGCCGGATAAAGGTTGCGCATCGGTGCTTTCGGTTTTGGTCTGAATGTCGAGGTGCTCAGCCGTGGCATTGACTTCCGTATGATCCGGTCGGCGTTTAGTGTTGTCGCCGGGTTGACTTTCCGATGCTTGTTGTTTTGGAATGGTCTGTGGGGGGGCGCCGTCATCATCACTCTTTGGGCGCGCAGTTTCGCTTAAGTCGTGGTCACTTAATCGAACCGCGTAACGAATCAGCATTATTACCAGCAGCAGAGTTACGATAACAATGCCCGCGGTGATAGCTAAAAATGTAAGCAATGATTTCGGCACGGATTCCGAGAGATTTTCTGGCGCGTCAAAAACTATCTGCCAGTCAGTTGTCCCCCGAATGGGGCTGGTGGCGCTAAGCGTGGGTGACCCTGCCCCCACTGCGCTAATAGTTTGCGGAGCAAACCCTCGTATTGTTTGCTGGACAGTGGCGCGGCCGCCGTCTGCACCGGCTTTGGTCAATACGGCTTCAAGCTGGGTGACCGATAACGTCGCCAGGACTCCGCCGACAACGGTACTATCGGTTAACGCGGGCGCTGCCACAAAAATTTGCCAGGCGTCGTTGGTCCTCGCGGCGGTTGGTTTTGGGCGCTTGCCTCTGGTGACAGCGTTGAGCATGTCCAGAGCCACAAAATTTTCGTTGCCGTCAGCGTAATTGGCGCCAGCTTTCACCAGCAGGATCTGATCCAGTTCAGGAAACTGACTGCGCAGTGATTGTTCGGCCGCGCCAGGTAGCGACGGTTCATTTGACGCCAGGGCGTCTGTTGCCAGAGCAGTCGCTGCGAACGTATCGAGTTCCGTCTGAACACCAGTCAGATACTTCGAAACTTGTTGCGCGCGAGTCTCTGCGCCCTGTTTGAGACGCGCTTCGATCTGCGCTTCCCAGGGCAAGGTAACCAGAGCTCCGTATCGATTGTGTGTCAACGAAGCGGCACCGAGGCTAAGCACAAGTACCCCAGCTACTATGACGGGTTGTTCGATGAGTGTCTGAATGATATGCGGGAGCTTCACGAGGAAAAAGCGGTGTCCTTGATAGAGATTAAAGTCTGATGAGTTCGTCTTACTACGGGGGTGAGTGTTACACAATCAGCCGCAGCGAGATATATTCAATCAGTTTTCTTGCCAACAGGGTCTTACTCATCTGTGGTATTACTTCACTGTTCTCTGCGGTCACCAGGGTGACCTGATTGTCGTCGCTATTAAAGCCAATAGCCTGATTAGAAACGTCATTGGCGACAACCAGATCCAGTTTCTTGGCAAGCAGTTTCTTGCGCGCGAAAGCCTCCAGGTTCTGTGTTTCTGCGGCGAAACCAACCGTAAAAGGCCGGTTTTCGAGCGCAGCAATGGTAGCGACGATATCGGGATTCTTTGTTAGCGCTATCGATAGAGTATCCGCGCTTTTCTTGATCTTCTGGTCGGCGCTGGTTAGCGGCCGATAATCAGCGACGGCTGCTGCAGCGATAAATATGTCGGCTTGCACCACGGCGCTGAGAGCTGCTGACAGCATGTCCTGAGCAGAAATGACCTGCACCACCTTTACTCGCTCCGGTGGTGTCAGGTTAACCGGGCCGCTGATAAGTGTCGTTCTGGCGCCGGCTTCCGCTGCCGCCGCGGCAAGGGCGTAGCCCATCTTGCCGGAGCTGTGATTAGAAATATAACGCACGGGATCCAAGGCCTCGCGAGTTGGCCCTGCTGTAATAACAACCTTTTTTCCGTCAAGGATTCGAGATTTAAAAAGTGCTGCTGCCTGCAGCGCCAGGCGGTCGGCTTCCTCCATCCGGCCAAGACCGGTGTCACCACAGGCCTGATAGCCCTGTGCCGGACCGAATATCTTGATGTCGCGGGCCTGTAGTTTAACGATGTTTTCCTGCGTACTGGCTTTGGCCCACATGGCCTGATTCATGGCTGGCGCCAGGGCAATCTGGCCGTGGCTGGCCAAACAGACGGTGCTCAACAGATCGCCGCCTTCGCCATGACTCAGGCGAGCAATGAAGTCTGCGCTGGCCGGTGCGATGAGGATAAGGTCTGCCCAGCGTGCCAACTGGATATGACCCATCGCGGCCTCGGCCTCGGGGTCGAGAAGTTCGGTGTGTACGGGGTGTCCAGACAGCGCCT
>JBFJZC010000107.1:0-9067 GCA_041622295.1 Porticoccaceae bacterium | reverse complement strand
GCATTGAAACAGGATGTCTTCCTTGTTTTCAACATAGTAATAAAGCGTTGGCTTGGTGACCTGTAATTCGTCAGCGAGGTCATTGAGTGACGTTTCGCGAAAACCTTTTTGATTAAACAATCTCCCCGCCGTGCGTAAGATAGCCATTCTTTTCAGCTCGTGCTGCACATCCTTGCTTTGAATTGTTTTACCCCAGCGCGTTTTATTGGATTTATTCATGGCTATGTTATGGGTGCATGATGAGTTGGTCTGCAAGTTTATCCAAATAGCGGTTCAATTGCCATGCAAAAGTAACAGTTTCTACCTCATGGTAAATAATATATACCGTGGTTTTTTATAAATTAAATATAATAAAAACAGCATATTACGCCAGTCTATTGGTTGTATAAGATGTTTTTAGAGTGTTTAGGCCGAGTATACCAGCTTGCCGGTAACTGTATTGACCATGTTGATGGTGATAGCGGGGCAGCCCAATGTTGAAGGCGAGTCCGCTAAGGCTTTTAAACCGGCGGTTGTTGCACGACATCTACGCCTGCAGTTACGCGAACGCAGGCTAGTTGCTCAGCAGCACGTCAATACGCTTGTTTTGTGAGGCGGGGGGCGATACATTGACCGGCTTTTAACCGGGTGGGATTGGCCGCTTACGCCGATGATAGAAGAAAAGTATATAGGCGAGACATTCCCAGCGCTTACGGTTGATGTCGAGATATGGCAATTGAAGTTTTTTGCCAAAGCCGTTGGGGAAACTAACCCGATTTATTTCGATGAACAGCTTGCGCAGGAGGCTGGCCACCGCTCGATTGTGGCGCCACCTACCTACGCGGTTACCTTGAGCTGTGCGGTGCCGAACCCATTCGCGAGATTGACTCGGCTGGGTATGGATCTCACCAAAATTTTGCATACGAACCAGCGTTTTGAGTACTTTGCACCGATCTACGGTCGCGACCGCATTACCTTTGTGGCGACCGTTGTCGATGTTTACGAAAAACGCAATGGCAAGTTCCAGTTTATGGTGGAGGAAACTGTCGCCACCAATCAAATGGGTGAACTGACGACACGTTTCAGGCAAACCATTGTCGAGCGTAGGTAGGTGAGCAAGTGACTGGGGCGGTCATGAACGAGATTGATTTTTCAAGTATTGCAGTTGGTGATGAATTACCCACATTGACCAAGCCGCCGATTACGCGGGCGACCTTAAGCTATTTTTGTGGTGCTTCCAACGATCACAACCCGATTCATGTCGACCTTGATTTTGCCCGTGCGGCTGGCAAAGACGACGTTTTTGCACATGGCATGCTGGGTATGGCATACATGGGACAATTGCTCACCAACTGGGTGCCGCAGCTGGCGATTGTCAGTTTTGAGGTTAAGTTTGCCGCTATCGTTTACGTGGGTGATGAAATTACCTGCCGGGGGGTGGTCTGTGAGCGATTTGAGGGCGAGGGCGAATCATATGTCCGGATTAAGTTAAAAGCGGTTGATCAACAGGGTGAAGCGAAACTAAGCGGAGAAGCGATTATTCGCCCTCTCGATCTGGCCTGAAGGGTAGCCTGACTGCTTGCTGGACAGACAGAGAACAGCTAAATAGATTCGCAGGTAAAATAAACAGACGCTCAAGTAAGGACAATCATATGCACCCATACCGATCCCCGTGGATGGATGAAAACCTGGAAATTTATCGCCAATCGGTGGGACGGTTTGTCGAAACCGAGATGGTGCCCTGCGATGAAAAGTGGCGCAAACAACACCACGTGGATAAAGACCTGTGGCGTAAAGCGGGTGCCCAGGGCTTTCTATGCAGCGATATTCCCGAACAATACGGTGGCGGTGGAGCGGACTTCCGTTACGAAACGGTATTTTACGAGGAGCAATGGCGTCGCGGTTTATCTGGCATGGGCCAGGGTGTGCACAGTATCAGCGCGCATTACATACTGAATCACGGTACCGAGGCCCAAAAACTACGTTGGCTGCCGAAGATGGCGAGCGGTGAAATGATCGGCGCCATTGCCATGACCGAACCCGGCACGGGCTCTGATTTGCAGGCGATCACCACGCGGGCAGTGAAGGATGGCGACCACTATGTGGTCAACGGCGCAAAGACGTTTATCACCAACGGCTTTTTATGTGAGTTGCTGGTGTTGGTTGTCAAAACCGATCCCCAGGCCGGTGGCAGGGGCGTGTCCTTGCTGGTGCTGGAAACAGCGGGTTTGGCGGGCTATCGGGTCGGTCGCAAGCTGGAGAAAATGGGGCAAAAAGCCCAGGATACCTGCGAGCTATTTTTCGAGGACGTGCGAGTACACGAAAGCCAGTTACTGGGCGGGCGTGAAGGGCAGGGATTTAGACAATTGATGAGCGACCTGCCCTACGAAAGATTGACCGTTGGGGTGCAGAGCATCGCCACCATGGAGGGTGCTCTCGCAGAGACAGTCAAATATGTCAAGGAGCGCAATGTCTTCGGTAAGCCTTTGTTGCAACATCAAAATACGCGTTTCAAGCTGGGTGAGTTGCATGCCCTGATCAGGGCCGCGCGGGTTTTTGTCGACCGCTGTGTGGAGGATGTTGTCACCGGTACTCTGGATACGGCGACGGCCTCCATGTGCAAGTGGTGGTTGAGCGAGCTGTTACAGAAAGTTGTCGACCAGTGTTTGCAGTTACATGGCGGGTACGGATACATGGATGAATACCTGATATGCCGCATGTACGCCGATGCGCGGGTGGCGCGTATTTACGCCGGAACCAGCGAAATCATGCTGGAGGTCATCGCGCGGGATCTATAGCGGATTTATAGCCCCGGGATTTTGTCAGGGGGCATTAGCGTCGCGCAGTGTCTCAGTTGAGCTTTGATGCGGTCAGCCAATGGCCCGCAGTCCAATATTGGCCAGGGTAGCCGTTCGTGACAGCTAAATAACCTTTGGGCGCTTACGCGGTGTCGATTGTTGCGCCGTGCTTGACCTTGTCCCTATACTCGGCTCCGCAAAAAGAGGATACCAGGCCCGCCAGTGCCAACCTCGTTGGCAACCAAATCATTAATACTGAGGCTAGCATGGCCAAGGCAAAGCAAGTCGCGCAGCACTTAGGGATAGCAGCTTTATATGCCGCGGCGGGCTTTGCACTGCAGTATGCGGGGGGTGTGCTGGCGTCAAATAACTGGCTGGCCTTCGCCCTACTCGGTGTGGCGTGGTTGCTGACCAGTACCTATGTGCTTTATCGAAATTTCATGGCCGATGTTGCCCCCGATCTCGGCAAAGGCGCGCTGCTGGACCGGGTGGCGACCGTCTCGCCCCTGCTAATCTGGAACATAGATCGCGAAGGCAGGTTGACCAGTGTGGTTGGGCGGCCTCGCGATAACGAAAACTTGCCGCTCAGTGACATGGTTGGCCTGCCGTTGGATGCTTTTAAACCGCTAAGCTCGGCTTTTTACACCCTGTTGCAACGCGCTCAGACCGGTGAGCAGTTTGACGATGTCTGCTTTATCCGAAATCGCTGTTATCGCCATTATTTTTTCCCTGTCGACGACGGACAAGCGGATGGTGACAATGGACAAGATGCTTTTCAATGTATCTCAATTGACGTCACAGCGATCAATCAACTCAAGGCCCGAGCAGAGCTTTCCCAACAAATTTTGGCTGGCGCGACCGAAGCAATAGTTGTCCTCGATCGCCGTCATAGAGTCACCAGTGTCAATCGCGCGTTCACACAACTAACGGAGGTTTCGTCTGAGCGCGTGGTTGGCAAGCGCAGGGGTTTTGATGTGCTTGGCGCTCCCAGTTTCGGCTTTTACCGGGCAGTGTTAAAGGCCCTGAAGGAATCCGGTTCATGGCAGGGCGAAGTCCCGTTGCGGCGTAGCTCTGGCGAACTGTTCACGGCCAACTTTGTCATTAGTGTGATCAAGGATCGTGCCGGTTCGGTTAGTAACTATGTTATTTTCTTCAGTGATATAACCCACATGCAGCGTACTCATGAGGAGTTACGTTATCTGGCGAACCACGATAATTTGACTGATTTACCCAATCGGCGTCTGTTTCTGGACCGCCTTGAGCAGGGTATCAAGCGCGCCAAACGCGGTAACGCACAGCTGGCTATCTTCTTTATCGACCTGGATAACTTCAAGTTGATTAACGATGCTCACGGTCACTATGTTGGCGATGAAATTCTCAAGGAGGTCGGACGTCGTTTACTGTCGGTGGTGCGTCAAAGCGACACGGTCGCGCGCCTGGCGGGTGATGAGTTTACTGTGATCACTGAAAATATTGAGGACGCGCAGGAGGTAACGTCCATTGCTCGGAAGATTATGGGCTGTTTCGAAGAGTCCTTTGACATTTCTGATGAGCGGCTGGAGATGTCGGCGAGTGTCGGTATTGGTGTTTATCCCGATGACGGCGAAGACCTGATGAGTTTGCTGAAGGGCGCCGATACGGCAATGTATAAAGCCAAGGCAGAGGGGCGTAACGGATTTTACAGCCTGTCCGAAGGTAAAACGGGTCATCTCCCCAGGGCCATGTTCTTCCCTTCGGAATTACGCCTTGCACTGAAGCGCCAACAGATGGAGCTGGTTTATCAGCCTTTGCACGATTTACGCAATGGGCGGGTGGTCGGCTGTGAGGGGCTGCTACGCTGGAATCATCACCTCCGAGGCATTATATCTCCGGCCGATTTCATGACTTTATCCGAAGGCGCTGGTATTACCTCGGCTATTGGTAAATGGACCCTGAACGAAGCCTGTCAGCAGTTGCAGGCCTGGCGCGTGCAGCACGTTGATCTACAGTACGTGTCCATTAATATTGCCAGTTCGCAAATTAATGATCCCGGGTATCCAGAATTAGTGATGGACGCGCTTGCCAAACATCGTCTGCATCCGTCGAGTTTGATGCTGGAAATCGCCGAGGGTGTGCTGTTGCAGAATCTGACCCGAGCCTGTCAGTTTATGCGTCATCTTAGTCATGTCGGTGTCAAGTTTTGCGTCGATGAATACGGCTCGTCTCATGCCGACTACAGCTATATCAGGGAAGTGCCGGTCGATGCGTTAAAAATCGATCAACGCCTGCTGGCCCGTATTCGAACCGGCAAAGAGGACTCCGCGTTGATAAGAGCTCTGGTTGGCATTGGTGATATTCTCGGTAAAAATGTCATTGCTGTAGGTGTTGAGCGACGCGGGCAGGAGGAGCTCATGCAGGAGCTGGGTTGTCAGTGGGGCCAGGGTTTCCTCTACGCCAAACCGATGACGGCGGCAACGTTCAGTAAAACCTATGCCAGACCGACAATAAATCCCTATTTATCCCGCAGTTAGCGCGTAACAGTAATCTGTTTAACATCGCATATCCTCCCTCGTTGAGTCATCGACACAAGCTGTCAAAACCCAAAAGTCACAAAACCGCATGGAAAAAACGGTCTCGGCAATTAAAATTGCTGACCCGCCGCTATGGCACATTGCTCTCATAGGGATTGCTGCTGACTGCAGAGCGATGTCTTTGAGTAGCGCTGCGAATGTACGGGGCGCTGCCTTAACAACGTATTGCCGATATTTTTATTCAGGACGGAATTAGACTGATGACTGATTACAAGCCGCCCGTTGCCGACATGATGTTTGTTATTCGAGACGTGCTCGGTCTCAATACTATCGCGGCGCTACCGGGGTACGAGGAAGCTGCGCCGGATCTGGTGGCCGCGATACTCGAGGAGGCGGCTCGATACTTTGGGGGGGTGATCGCGCCAACCAATCAACCTGCGGACAGAGAGGGTTGCCGGGTGGAAAATGGCGCCGTCGTGACACCGCCATCGTTGAACAGCTTGTATGACGGGTTTAGGGACGCCGGTTGGCCAGCGCTAACCGGTGACATTAACTATGGCGGTCAGGGGTTTCCGCAGCTGGTTGGTATTGCCGTCGATGAAATGTTTCAGAGTGCTAATCTGGGTTTCTCCTTGCTGCCCCTGTTGACCATGGGCGTGACAACGGCCCTGGAAAAGTTTGGCGATGCTGCGCAAAAAGCCCTCTATCTGCCGCGGCTGATCAGTGGTGAGTGGTCGGGTACCATGAACCTCACAGAGGCACAGGCGGGCAGTGATCTCGCCGCGGTCAGAACTCGGGCGGTGCCTAATGATGATTACTACCTGATAAGCGGACAGAAAATTTTTATCAGTTGGGGTGACCATGCGCTAGCCGACAATATTGTCCATCTGGTGCTGGCGAAAACGCCGGACGCCCCAGAGGGAGTCAAAGGCATATCCCTGTTTATTGTGCCGAAATTTCTTCACGACGAGAACGGTAATATCGGTGCGCGCAATGATGTTTTTCCGGTCAGTGTCGAGCATAAAATGGGCATACATGCGAGTCCAACATGCGTGCTTAGTTACGGTGAGAATGGCGGTGCGGTCGGTTATCTGGTGGGCCGGGAAAACGAAGGGCTCACCTACATGTTTGCGATGATGAATCACGCCCGGCTGGCGGTCGGCCTGCAGGGCGTATCGGTGGGTGAGCGCGCTTATCAGCAAGCTGTGACTTTTGCCAGGGAGCGGGAGCAGGGTTCGATGCCTGGTGTAGAGGGGCGCGCCACCATCATTCATTACCCTGATGTGCGCAGAATGTTGATGTTGATGAGGTCCCTGACGGAAGCTGGACGCCTGCTTTGCTATGCGGCGATGGGCCATTGGGACCGGGCCAGTCGCAGTGAGAGCACCGCTGATCGGGACTATCATCAGCGCCGTGTTGATATTCTCACGCCGCTGGTTAAAGGCTGGTGTACCGAGGCGGGCAACGAGGTGACTTACTGGGGTGTTCAGGTTCATGGTGGCATGGGTTTTATTGAGGAAACCGGCGTTGCCCAATACATGCGAGATGCCCGTATCACGCCGATATACGAAGGCACCAATGGCATTCAGGCAATGGATCTGGTGGGTCGTAAGCTGTTACGAGATCGCGGAGCCGCTGCCCAGGAATTGCTCAACGAGTTGCGTGAAACGCTGCCGAAGTCAGCTGGGTCAGCATTGAACGGCATGACGGCGTTGGTTGCCAGGAGTATTGACGCCTGTGAAGAAGCGATCAATCTGGTCTTGACCAGGTCGGGTAGCAGCCCCGATTTTGCCGGTGCGGTGGCTTTTAATACGTTGTTGTTAATGGGCACGACGACAGCTGCAGCGTTGCTGCTGAAAAGCGCGGATATCGCTTGTCAACAGTTGGCGAGCGCAACGAATAACCAGGCCTTTTTGAACGCGAAGATAACGACAGCCCGGTTTTTTACCGAGCAGGTGCTGCCCCGTACCGACACTTATCTGCAAGTTATAAGATCCGGTGATATCGCCACGATGGCTCTGGCTGAAGAGGATTTTTAGGGCAAAAGGCCGATCCCACGGCAGCGGTCGACGTTTAGAGGTGCCTGGTCACACGTCGACCCCCTGCTGGAATTCACTGAGAATTTGACTGCACCAACGCGCTATCCTGTCGTCATTTAGCTCGAATTCATTATCTTCATCGAGGGCAAGGCCGACAAAATGCTGGCCGTCTGCAGTAAGCGCCTGCGATTCCCTGAAATCGTAGCCCTGCGTGGGCCACTGGCCGATGCTACGCGCGCCGAGGCCGGTGACGTGAGCCCACAGATAGCCCATGGCATCCTGAAACCAGTCCGGATAGCCCAACTGATCGCCCAATCCATAGAGTGCGACGGTCTTGCCACGCCAGTCGATATCACCAAGCTCAGCCCAGATATTTTCCCAATCCTCCTGCAGCTCACCGTAATCCCAGGTCGGGATCCCGAGTATTAACTGTTGATACTGGGCGGCCAGTGCGATCGGCTGGTGTGCGATATTGAACAGATCAACACGCGCCGGACCGATATTAGCGCGAATTTTTTCTGCGGCAATTTCCGTGTAGCAGGTGGCTGTGCCATAGAACAGGCCGATGTCACCGGACATAACTACTGCGCTCCGCAAAAATCCAGTTGCCGCCAGGCTTCGTAGCAGACGATGGCGACAGCATTAGACAGGTTGAGGCTGCGATTGTCGGGCAGCATGGGGATTCTCAGACGCTCTGATTCGGGCAAAGTATTCAGGAACTCCTCAGGTAAGCCCCGTGTTTCGGCACCGAATACCAGTGTGTCCCCGCGACTAAAGCTGGTGGTGTGGTAGTTGCGGCCACCCTTGGTGGTGATGGCGAAAACACGGTGTGGTTTCGTCTCGACGACAAAAGCTGGCCAGCTGTCGTGTACGGCGACCCGCTGGGTCTCCCGGTAATCGAGGCCAGCGCGACGCAATTTTTTATCATCCATAGCAAAACCCAGCGGCCTGATCAGATGCAGCGCAAAGCCTGTGTTGGCGCAGAGGCGAATGATGTTGCCTGTATTGGGCGGAATTTCCGGTTCGTAGAGAACGATGTTTAGCATGGCGGAAAAAGACCTAAAAAGTGCATTCTGACGGCTCCGGTGTTGTGGTGACAAGGATAGATCATCGCTGTTGGTAATAAACCGTCGGTGCGGTTTGTTCCTGACAGTACAGTGTGTAAAATCGCGCACTAGACGCCGGGACCCTGAGCGGTACCGGAGCATAATAAACGCTGGTCAAAGAGTGATCGATGCGCCTCAAATGTATTAAGCTTGCCGGATTCAAGTCTTTTGTTGATCCTACGACCGTGGCCTTTCCCAGCAACCTTTGCGCGGTGGTCGGTCCCAATGGCTGTGGCAAGTCCAATATTATTGATGCTGTGCGCTGGGTGATGGGTGAAAGCTCCGTTAAACAACTGCGCGGCGAGTCCATGTCGGACGTTATTTTTAACGGCTCCAGCGGTCGGAAACCGGTGGGGCAGGCCGCCATTGAGCTGATTTTTGATAATTCTGATGCGACACTGGGCGGTGAGTACGCATCCTACAGCGAAATTTCAGTGCGACGCACGGTTTCGCGTGACGGGCAGTCAAACTACTTTCTCAACAATAGCAAATGTCGACGTCGCGATATCACCGATGTGTTTCTTGGCACTGGCCTGGGGCCGCGTAGCTATTCGATTATCGAACAGGGCATGATCTCCAATCTGATTGAGTCGCGACCCGAAGACCTGCGCGGCTATATCGAAGAGGCAGCCGGT
>JBFJZC010000106.1:0-9082 GCA_041622295.1 Porticoccaceae bacterium | reverse complement strand
TAAGTTAATCAATCGAGTTATCTTGCCGATTCAGCTTCATTCCACTCTGGCGCTGCGGCTCAGGCGACTCAAGGACTACCGTCCTGATTTTGTCGATACCTGGTTTGTGGCTTAGCAACTCACCTCTGTCGATGCCACATAATTCGTGGGGGAAGACTAGCCAGGCATCGGTGGTGCGCAGGTAGTAGTGCGGGATCCGATCTGTTTTGTTGCGCTGAGGTTTGTACCAGGGGGTCGCGATACGTAATTCGGGCGGTTCGCTGTGCTCATAAAGGCCGTAAAGTGTTTCGGCCAGGGAGAGCATAGTTGTGCCGGTGTCGAAGACGTCATCGACAATTAGCAGCCGATTGAATTGACTGGTACGGGCGGCGATGTATTCCAGGCCAACTATTTCCACATTGCTGTTGCGTTGGTCCAGGCCAGTGTAGAGCTGGGTGCGAACAGGGATATGATCCACCACGATGCCGGACCAGCTCAGTAGTTCGTGGATAGCAATGGCCACTGTCGAACCACCCCGCCACAGACCGATAACAAGGTCAGGTCGAAAACCGCTGTCGAGCACCTGATTGCCCAACTCAAATGCATCATCAAGCAACTCATTGGCACTGATAAATATTTTGCTGGTCAAGGGGGTTAACCTGTTTGGCTGATCTAACGCTATGTCAGGAGGTGGGTGAATATGGCTATAATACGCGCCTTAAATTGCCAAGCCACCCTGACTGACGGAGTCTTACTTATGAAACAATTGAAACTGGCCACTTTATCTGCGGTGGTTGTTGCCGCTCTTACGCTGGTAGCCTGCGGCGGCGAGAAGGAAGAAGTGAAACTAACCGGACAACAGGAAGCAGAGATGTCGGAACGTCTCGCACCGGCAGGTGAAGTGGCGATGGCCAGTGAGGTTGGTGGGGCGCCGACCGCCGCCGCCGGCGGTCGAAGTGGCGAAGACGTGTATAACACCAAGTGCATGTCCTGTCATGCGTCGGGTGCGGCGGGCGCTCCGAAGGTAGGTGCCGCTGTGGAGTGGGCGCCGCGTGTTGAAAAGGGTATGGAGGCGTTGTATACCAGTGCCATCAGTGGTTTTAACGGTATGCCACCAAAAGGCCTGTGCTTTGATTGCGGCGATGACGAATTAAAAGCGGCGGTAGATTACATGGTAGAGCACAGCAAATAAGCACAATCGGTACGAGATGATGAAAAACCGCACCGGATGGTGCGGTTTTTTTGCCTGTGTTATTGGTCGCTCATATATCGTCCGTTTTATAACCAGGGCAGTTACCTTGATGAACCGAGTTGTTGCCGAGTTGCGCTACAAGGGCTCCTCGGGGAGCAGTCAGCCAGGTTCATACCAGTTAATTGTCCAGGGGCGAGACTACTTAAATCGGCGTAATGCCGCGTCGTTTAAACGTATGCCCCTGCCTGCGGTGTTTGGCCATTTCCAGCGCTTTGATCAATACCTTTCTGGTATCCCTCGGGTCTATCACATCATCGACTACAGCGGCTTCAGCCGCCGGTAGAATCGTGGTTTTCTGTTCAAACTCCGCGATCAGCTCGCGTTTGCGCTCCGCGCCGTCCTCGGCCGCGGCGAGTTGTTTGCCAAACATAATCTGTACTGCATCATCGGGTGAAATAGCGCTAAATGAGGCCAGGGGCCAGGCGACAATCATATCCGGTTCCATGCCAAGACTGTTCATGCCGTAGTGGGCCAGACCAAAGGCCTTGCGCAGCATCACGGTGAAACGCGGTACGGTGGTGTGGCCTATTTCGTAAAGCAGACGGGTTGACCAGCGGATAATGCCTTCCAGTTCCGACTGAGGCCCGGGGTAATAGCCAGGCACATCCTGAAGGAATATGAGGGCGATACCAAAACAATCGCAAAAGTTGATGAAGCGGCAGATTTTACGGCATGCCCGGACGTCCAGCGTGCCGGACATGTGGGCAGGTTGGTTGGCGATAATGCCAACGACACGGCCATCCATTCTCGCCAGTGTAGTAACTACGTTCTGGGCGAATGCCGGTTGCATTTCAAAGTGCTGGCCGTCGTCGATAATACTGGTGATGACCTTTTTTATATCGTAGGCGAAACGTAAGTCCGACGGCACCACGTCCATCAGGTTGTCGCAGCGCCGATTGGGGTTGTCGCGAGTCTTTTTCAGCGGCGGAGTCTGCTGGCAGTTGTCGGGCAGGTAGCTAAGGAATTCTTTGATCTTATCGATACACTGTTTGTCGTCGGCGACCAGCAAGTCGGCCATGCCGCTCTGTTCCACGTGCTTGCGCGCTCCGCCCAACTCCTCAAGGGTGGTCTCAATACCCATTTTTGTACGTAACAAGGGTGGACCGGCAAGCATCATGGATGAGCCTTCGGTCATCGGCACAAAATCACCAATGGCGGTAATGTTGGCGTGGCCGCCCACGCAGACACCCATCACCGCGACGACAATCGGCACGTAACCGCTCAGGGCGACCAGGTTGGTGAATTGCGGGTTATCGTAAGCGCCCTGACTGCTGACTTCTTCCTCCAGTCGCGCGCCTGTGCCCTCACTGAGTATTACCAGTGGGAAGCCCTGTTCCAGAATTAAGCGTTTGAGGCGGGTAAATTTCCATTCGCAGGTTTTACCCATGGAACCGGCGCGGTATTGAATGTCGTAGGCGGCGGCACCCACCATCCGACCGTTAACTTTCCCATAGCCCACGACAATGCCATCCCTTGGGGTTTCGCCTGGCTTGGTGGCGGCAGCCAGGTCGGACTCCCGAGCCAGCGGTGCCAGTTCCGTAAATGTACCGGTATCGAACAGTAGTTCGATGCGCTCAGCGGCAGATAGCAGGCCTTTGGCGTGGCGCTTTGAGTAATCCAGATTCTCCAGCGCCAGCTTTTTATCGAGAAAGGGTTGTAATGCCTCCGTCATGGTTTTGCTGCGAGTTTTGTCGGTTTGACCGTACACGGTCGGTTTGCTTTTGTCTTCGGGCACGTGGGTTTTGACCTTTTTTACTGCGGGGCAGTGGGGCGTGCAATTTAGCCTGATTTGCCTGCACCCTCAAGTCGCTGATGCTGGTGGTATCAGTACCCGATCAGGATTTTCTGCCTGCTGGTGGTGCTTTGTCGGTAATACCGCTAGCTTGAGATGAATCAAGCCATCAGAAAATAAACGGTGATTGGGTTTGTTGCGGGCTCCTGTTGGGTCTATAAGTAACAGGGTAAGCCTTTTTATAAGGAGCTTTTATGAGCAGGGGTTCAGAGGCAGGGATCTCGCGTTTGCGATCAACCAGTATGGCGATATGGCGGCGGTTTTAAGCGTATGGATTTTAAAATAGCATCGCTGTGGAAATATCATTTGCCCTGGCTTTGTGGCCAATGCGCCTAGTCGGTCTGTCATGCTTCGTCGGTCAGTCCCGCTTCGTCGGCCTGTCGTTCGTGCGGCGCGTGGCGCTGCTGATATTGTTGCAATGTCCAGGTGTTATCTGTGTGGTGCAGGCCGCCGAGGCGCGCGTGGCGGTGTTGACGGTGGCTGACGCCATCGGCCCTGCCGCGCAGGATTATATTGCGCGCTCGTTCGCGCAGGCGAAGGCCAGTGATGCGCAGCTTATTATCATCCGTATGGATACACCGGGTGGCCTTGATGGCGCCATGCGCGACATTATCCAGATAATTACGGGCTCATCAATTCCGGTGGTGACTTATGTTTCCCCGACCGGGGCACGCGCTGCCAGCGCTGGTACGTACATTCTCTACGCCAGTCACGTGGCAGCCATGGCTCCTGGCACTAATCTAGGGGCGGCTACGCCGGTGCAAATTGGCGGCATATCTTTTCCTGGAACAGACAAGCCCCCGTCCGAACAACCCCCGTCCGAACAACCCGAACCGGGAAAAACGTCGTCAAAGCGGCCCGATGCCGAAAACAAAACAGATGGTTCTGATGGTAGCCAGAACGGCGCAGAAGGTGCTCAGACTGATAAGGCTGCTGATGAGCGTGTTGGGCAGCGGGTAAAGCAGGGCGATGCGATGCAGCACAAAATGATCAACGACGCATCGGCCTATATTCGCGGCCTTGCCGAGCTACATGGGCGCAATGCCGAATGGGCGGAACAGGCCGTGCGAGAAGCGGCGAGTTTGTCGGCCCGCGAAGCGTTGAAATTGAACGTTATCGATATTGTTGCCAGCGACATTGAGGATTTGTTGGCGCAAATCGACGGTCGGGAAGCACTTGTGCAGGGCGTCAAACAAACGTTGCACACTCAGGGTTTGAGCACTTTTGACATAGTGCCCGACTGGCGAAATCGCCTGCTCGGTGTTATTACGAATCCGAATGTTGCCTACATCCTCATGATGTTAGGCATCTACGGATTAATTCTAGAATTTTATAACCCGGGCGGCCTGGTGCCCGGTACGGTAGGGGCTATTTGCCTGGTCCTTGCTATGTACGCCTTTCAGTTGTTACCGGTGAATTATGCGGGGATCGCGTTGATTTTGCTGGGCGTCGGTCTCATGGTTGCCGAAGCCTTTCAACCGAGCTTTGGCATGCTCGGAATTGGCGGGGTGACCGCCTTCGTGATCGGCTCCATTATTCTCATGGATACAGACGTTCCCGATTTTAAAATTTATCTGTCAGTAGTCGCCAGCTTTGCGGCGGCAACGTTACTCGTGTTTTTCTTCGTGATCGGTATGGCCGTGCGCGCCCGCGGCAAGCCGGTGGTCAGTGGCGCGGAAGAACTGATTGGCATGACGGCGACCGTGACTCAGCCGCTTGACGCCCACCGGGCCTACGTTCGGGTACACGGTGAATTGTGGCGAGCACAGGCCGCCACGCCGATACAGAAAGGCCAGCAGCTCAGGGTGACCGCTATTGATGGATTAACCCTTGAAGTAGAACCCTTGCCGGTTGTGACGGCCACCACTGGAACCACTGATTCCTCGTTTGCGGAGCAAAACCCATGATTGAGTACCCACTGTATATTTTTATTACTTTAATAGTTTTGTTTCTTGCCAGCGCTTTTAAGATTCTTCGTGAATATGAACGAGGCGTGGTGTTTTTACTGGGCCGCTTCTGGAAGGTGAAAGGCCCTGGTTTCATTATCATTGTTCCTGGCATCCAGCAGATGGTGCGGGTAGATTTGCGTACCATCGTTATGGATGTGCCCAGTCAGGATGTGATTTCCCGCGATAACGTATCTGTACAGGTCAATGCAGTCGTGTACTTTCGGGTGATAGACCCGGAAAAGTCTATTATCCAAGTCGAAGATTTTTATATGGCGACCAGTCAGCTGGCACAAACGACCCTGCGTTCCGTGCTCGGGCAACATGAACTGGATGAAATGCTGTCTGAGCGGGATCGTTTAAACGCCGACATTCAGGGTATCCTCGACCAGCAGACCGACGCCTGGGGGATCAAGGTCATTAACGTCGAGATTAAGCATGTAGACCTGAATGAAACCATGGTGCGCGCCATTGCGCAGCAGGCGGAAGCAGAGCGGGCGCGGCGCGCCAAGGTGATACATGCGGAAGGCGAGTTGCAGGCCTCGGAAAAACTGTTGGCCGCAGCCAATATTCTTTCCCAGCAAAAACAGGCATTGCAGTTGCGCTACCTGCAAACCCTGACGGAAATCGCCAACGAAAAATCTAATACCATTGTGTTTCCTCTGCCCATGGACCTGCTTGAACGATTGATGCCTGACAATCAGGGCGCGGCGGAGAAATAGGTGAAAAATCATGGGCATGTCTCAGTTGCGTGAAAGCCTTGTAAGGCGCGGAAGAGTTAAGCCTGAAACGGCTTGGTGACCCGTTCTGCGATCCGTTCGGGCACCAGTTTTCACCGGACAGCGCTCTCCCATAAATTCGTCCTCGCCTGAGTCTGTGAAGGTGCTATCGGCGGTGTATGGTCGGCAGGGTATGATGGTCCCTCTGTTCACAAGGAGTACTGGCGATGTCATCAACAGATAGTTTCAGGGCCCTGGCTGATTTGCAGGTCGGCGGGCGAACCTATAAATATTATCGCTTGCAGGCGCTGGCAGAGCAGGGCATTGGCGATGTTTCCCGCCTGCCCTATAGCCTGAAAGTGTTGCTTGAAAATTTGCTGCGTTTTGAAGACGCCAGCACGGTGACCCGCGCCGACATCGTCGCGCTGGCGAGCAAGACGGGCACGGGCGCGGTGGACAAGGAAATTGCCTTTCGTCCGGCCCGGGTGCTGATGCAGGATTTTACCGGCGTGCCCGGCGTTGTCGATCTGGCGGCGATGCGCGATACCCTGGCGCAACGGGGCAGTGACCCGGCGTTGGTCAACCCCTTAACGCAGGTGGATCTGGTTATCGATCATTCGGTGATGGTCGACCACTTTGCCAGCGACACTGCCTACCGGGACAACGTCGTCATCGAAATGGAACGCAACCGCGAGCGCTACCAGTTTCTGCGCTGGGGGCAGAGTGCCTTTGACAATTTTCGCGTGGTGCCACCGGGCACCGGTATTTGCCATCAGGTCAATCTGGAATACCTGGCAAAAGGTGTCTGGACGCGCAACGAGGGCGATGTAACCTGGGCCTATCCCGATTCGCTGGTGGGCACCGACAGCCACACCACCATGATCAATGGTCTAGGTGTGCTCGGTTGGGGCGTCGGTGGCATCGAAGCCGAAGCGGCCATGTTAGGCCAGCCCATTTCCATGCTGATTCCCGATGTGGTGGGTTTCAAACTCAGTGGTGCTTTGGCCGAGGGCGTAACGGCGACGGATTTGGTGCTCACCGTGGTTGAGATGTTGCGTAAACATGGTGTGGTCGGCAAGTTTGTCGAATTTTTTGGCCCGGGTCTAAATTACCTGCCGCTGGCGGACCGTGCCACCCTGGCCAATATGGCGCCGGAATACGGCGCGACCTGTGGGTTTTTTACCTTTGATCAGGAAACCCTTAATTACCTGAGTCTGTCGGGCCGAGAGGATGAGACGATCGCGCTGGTGGAGGCCTACGCCAAAGCCCAGGGTCTATGGCGCGATGATGCGGTGGAGGCGGACTACAACGCCGTGTTGCAACTTGATCTCGGTGCAGTGGTGCCCAGTGTGGCTGGCCCGAAACGCCCGCAGGATCGGGTGGCCCTGCGAGATCTGGGCCGGGCGGTCGACGAGCTGGTGGCGCTGAGTGGCAGAGCCGATAGCCCGGGGATCGATGTCGATGATGCCGATTATCTGCTAACCGATGGCGATGTGGTGATTGCCGCCATTACCTCCTGCACCAACACCTCGAATCCCGCGGTGATGATGGCGGCGGGTTTGGTGGCAAAAAAAGCCGTGGAAAAGGGCCTGGTCCGGCAACCCTGGGTCAAGCCGTCGCTGGCGCCGGGCTCCAAAGTGGTCACTGACTATCTCGCCAAAGCGGGTTTGCAGACTTATCTGGATCAATTGGGTTTTAACCTGGTGGGCTATGGTTGCACGACCTGTATTGGCAACTCCGGCCCGTTGGCACCAAACCTGGAGGCGGCCATCGAGCGAGGCAATCTAACGGTGTCCTCAGTGCTGTCCGGCAACCGCAATTTTGAAGGGCGTATTCACTCGCTGGTGCGTGCCAACTGGCTGGCATCACCGCCGCTGGTGGTGGCTTTTGCGCTGGCCGGCACCACACGTATCGACCTGACAACGGACCCGCTGGGCACCAATGCGAGTGGCGAGAAGATTTACCTGCGCGACATCTGGCCGAGTAACCAGGAGGTTGCTGCCGCCATGACGATGGTGGATCGGTCGATGTTTCTACGAGAATACGCCGACGTCTTTACCGGCGATGAAGCCTGGCGGGCACTGCCGATACCCACCGGCAATACCTATGACTGGGATAGCGGTTCAACCTACGTGCGTAATCCGCCGTTTTTTGACAGCGCCGCGGGTAGTCCCCTGGACGATATTCAGGGTGCGAGGATGCTCGCCCTGCTGGGCGATTCGGTTACCACGGATCATATATCGCCGGCGGGCAATATCGAAGCACATAGCCCTGCCGGGCAGTATCTGCTGACCCACAATGTCGCCGAAGCCGATTTCAATTCCTATGGCTCGCGGCGCGGCAATCACGAAGTGATGATGCGCGGCACCTTTGCCAACGTACGTATAAAAAATGAGCTGGTCCCGGGTGTTGAAGGCGGCTATACCCGGATGATTCCGGGTGAGGAGCAATTGCCGATTTATGATGCCGCCATGGCCTATCAGCAGCAGGGCGTACCACTGGTGGTGATCGCTGGCGCCGAATACGGTACCGGTTCCAGCCGCGACTGGGCCGCCAAGGGTACGCGTTTGCTGGGCGTGCGGGCGGTGATCGCGGAGAGCTATGAGCGCATCCATCGCTCCAACCTGATTGGCATGGGGGTCCTGCCATTGCAATTTATTGGTGGGCAAACGCGCAAAACGTTGCAATTAGACGGCAGCGAAAAAATTCATATCGCCGGTATTGGTGAGCTAAAACCGGGCCAGCAGGTGGCGATGGTTGTGGAAAGGGCGGACGGTGAACGCGTCAGTTGCGCTCTGTTGTGTCGCATCGATACCGACAACGAGGCTGAATATTATGCCAGCGGCGGTATCCTCCACTATGTGTTAAACCAGTTGGCGCAGAGCTAAAGCAGACCTTTAGTAGACCTTTAGTAGATAGGGGTGGCGGTGAAGTGGTGGCGGTAAGCGGATCGCCGAGCGAGTATTACAAGGCAGATAAATGACAGACACCCGGCGTGAAAAAGACAGTCTTGGCGAAGTGGAGCTGCCGAGTGATGTACTGTGGGGCGCGCAGACGCAGCGCTCACTGCAAAACTTTGCGATCGGCGGTCAGCGCTTTCCCGTCAGTTTTATCCACGATTTCGCCCGTGTAAAAAAAGCCTGCGCTGAAGCCAACGCTGAGCTTGGTGAGATATCTGACGATGACTGCGCGCTGATTTGCGCAGCCTGCGACGAAATCATCGCCGGTCAACACGACGACCAGTTTCCGCTGGTGGTGTGGCAGACCGGCAGCGGCACCCAGACCAATATGAATCTCAATGAGGTGATCGCCAATCGCGCCAACGAGTTGGCCGGGCAGTCGCGGGGCAGTTATGCGCCGATACATCCGAACGACCACGTCAATCGCTCGCAAT
>JBFJZC010000105.1:0-9106 GCA_041622295.1 Porticoccaceae bacterium | reverse complement strand
GGGTCATGTATCAGACCCGTCATGCGGTACTGCTCCCACAACGCATCAGAAGCAACCAGCACGACATCAACCGACTGGCCCGGCGCAATAACATCTACCGACACGGTGAGACCATCGCGAGACACCATTTCTTCGCCTTCATAAAACTCGCCTTTATTGACCTTGGCATTCATGAAGCGAATATTCGCAGTTGCGAATTCAGCAATGCGGAGAGGGCTTTCACCGTGATTTGTCATCTTCACACGCATACTCAAACTGCGGCCGGCCAACTCGTAACTGGCGTGGTCAACGACCACCTCCAGATCACCTACTGGCAAGTCCATCGGCTTAACGTCGACCATGCCAGTCTGCAACGGAATGGTAATGGGATACTTGTTTTCGGCCCACAAATAGCCAGTCAAAATCAACGCCAGGGTGAGGGTAAAAAAGACACTGCTGACAACAAAGTCACTCTTCGTCATCAGCTCATTCGCCCGGTCGGCACCCATTTCTCGAATGCGTATAAAACGCGGTATAAACAACTCTTTTTTGGTGGCCAGCCAGTAAACCAGGTAAGCAACACCCATGGCTATCCACACGACGTGCCAAAAATAGACGCCGCCAAAGCCGTGCAGGCCGTAGGTCTCGAGGTTAACCGTGTTACCCGGCAGCGTTGTGACCTCGTTAACAAACGGCTTGCCACTGCCGTTTTCCTGTACTTCCAGCCAGGCGCCTTTAGCGACGAGGGATCCGGCGTCCTTGACGTTTAATAGCGGGTGCACGTGGTAACGGCCGGCAATACGCGCGCGCAGCACCGTCTTGTATTCGTAGACTTTGCCCAGGGGAAATGCCGTCGAACGCATCATGGGAACGCCGTTGACTTCGGAATGCAACCTGAGGAATGTTGGCCCCGGCACACCGATGTTCAGATAGACCGTCTCTGCAATACTCGGCATGTGTTTTGGCCACCATTCCGAGGTGACAAACTTGCCTGTGACAGTGACCACATCTCCGACCTTGACATTTAAAGGTGTCACCTGAGTATCAAACCAGTGCACCGTGCGCATGCGCATACTCGCCAACTGAGCCCGCTCGCCATGGGCTGTAACCTCCGCGGCAAACAGCGATAGCAGCAGACCCGCCAGCACACTCTTGATAGACATTTTAACCAGGAAAATTCTATTCATTTGACCGTTTACTCCCGCAGCAGTCTAGATAATACGCTTGGCGTATTTATCCATCCCGTTAATCCATGAACCGACGTATAGAAATACCGCATAAACCACGATGCCGCATAAGCCAGCAAACACGGCGGTTAACGGTGTCACCGAGCCACCAAACGTGCGCAGGGTTGACTCTTCAATAATGCGCAGATATTCAGGTGTGGTGGTTCGAATGTATTGATAACCCATCAGGTCTGCCACCGACATCAGGGTACCGTTAAATTCGATCGGCACTTTGTAAGCGGCCATAAACGACCAGTTTAACGGGTAAACCAGGGCGCCAAATAACCCGCCGCCAATCATTGCAGACACCACCAGACTACGGGTCATTGCCAGTGTGCAATCGAGTAAAATCCCCAAACCGATATAGGACGACGGGAAGGTAAAAGACATCGGGAAATTGGTGAATTCGTAAAAATTCAAATACCGGCTCAACCAGGACACCAGGCATAGCAGGGTGGTCACCGCTGTCGCAATAATAGGTAGTCGTAACCGCTGCCATATCCCGTAGGTAAAGGCGCCGATAAACAGTAACAAAGTAAACGGCGAGATTAGAGGCCACCAACGGCGATCTCGCCAGTCAATCCAGTAGTCCCAGTCCCCGGCGGTCAAGGTAAACTGAATCTGAATACCCAGGGTAAGAAAAGTAAAAAGAACCAGTATAAGAATGCCGTCAAAACGACGATATAACTTCATCGCCCTGGGGTTATCAAGAGACTTTATATCCAGCAGTCTCCGTTTGGCTTCGGCCTCGGTAACTCCGACTACCTGTGCGTCACTCATAGCAATACCTCACCTTTACAAAAGACGGTTGTCCGAAGTATAGGTTATCAGAAGGAAGGGGGGTCAGAAAAAATATCCCCGCAAGTTTCTGGCTTGCGGGGATACGAATTGCAGGGGCACCCTAGCTCACGGGCTTAGTTTTAGGCTGATTGCCGGTCAGCTTCTTCAGCAGTAGTCTCGGCTATCAGGCGACCCATGTTGGTGAACAACTGGACAGCCAGGGGCACGAGGAAGAACAGTGACCAGCCCAGAAATACAAAACCCCAGTGAATCGGCGCCGCGAACAGCTCTTCAGCGTAGAAGAACGTATGACCCCACTCATTAAAGCCGTAGTTAGGCATAATCATGAGGATGCCGACAACCACGGCCAGGAACGGCAGCGATATTTTGTTCATATACGCAGGCAGACGCGTATGAGTCCAGATGAATGTCGGAATCAACATGGCGGTCAGAAAGGGCAGCGCAAAATAGAAGATGATAATGTGTGTCGGCGTAAAATCCGTATCACGGATAGTCACCTGATGCCACGCCGCGTCAGACTCAACCGCGTTGGAAGCAATGGCTCCAGCCCAGATACCCATCACAGTGAAAACTCCGAGCAGTTTCCAGTAGCGACTTAATTCGAGCTCCTTGCTGATCGAGCTTGCGTCAGTTTCCCGGGTCATCCAGAAATAGACGGACAGCGTTACAGTAAACAAACCCATAAAGATCACCTCTGCGTACAGCAACGGCATCCAGTAGGTCTGGAACTCTTCTGAATAGTAATCGGTACCAACAGTGAACCCCATGGTATCCAGGTAGATACGCAGCGCAGTACCCACCGCAATTGCAAATGCGCCCGCAGTGTATGCGAAACGATTTCGTTTAAAATGCCCGGTCAGCTTGCTTTCTGCGCCTGCTGTATCCAGAGCGACAGCTTGTGTATTTGTGTTAGCCATTTTTGTGCCCCTTAGTTTAATGCTATCGTAGCGCTCGGTTGCGTCACCCCTCGTAAGAACGGGGTTACCACAACAACTTTCGTATCACGACCACGATAGTACGCAAAGGAATCGAGCCAACGCAGAGCAAAAGATGACAATAGTATTGCAGAAAGTGACACAGGCCATACAGTCCACAAGCCGCCAAAATCGGAATTTACACCTTTAAAATCAATGAGTTGAATGATAATAATAGCCATAATCTCATGTAATTGCAGGCATGATTTCAGAGCATATCCAATCTTTGCCGCCGTACGCCCTACAATTGACACCCCAAAGCTGGGAATTAGCGCCGCTATAAAACACGGCCTCATTCAGATCGCGATCCTCCTTATTCACACACCCTTCGCTCGCAGTAGCGCCACATGACTATGATTAGCGTTGTAACGTAAATCCTGAGCATTACAACGTAGCGCACGGGTGCGACGTGGCGCCGTGTCCATTAAAGAACACCACGCCGAACTCACAAATGAACAACTGCCCCTGAATAGTTGACAGCTGCGAACCCGCCTCGCAGCAAATTATCACCACAGGCATCTGGCGCCGCAACCCTACCACTTACGCCTCCCCACACAAGCAACGCCAACATCCGACACATCGACTGCCCAACGTAGTATTGGAGCAATCTAATGATGAGCAAATATCGGGCACTTCATTATTAGACCTTGCCTACCTGCTGCTTTGGGTGCAACATCAAAACTGACATTAGCGGCGCAGGCGGTTCCAGCGTGGACTTGGATAAATACCCGTGCGAAAATTCTAAAACTAATTTGTCACTGCAATGCAAATAAGAACGCTAATCAAGCACCGCCATCCGCCGATCTAAAGTTGGCGATGAGACAACAAAATGACTCAAACTCACAAGCCTAGTAAAAAAAATGGAGACCCACTATCCAAAGCCTTACAAATGGGTGTTTCCGGTGGTTACTTTGTTTCAGCCAGCTACGCCAATCTGATATTCCATACGCTGGGCGGTAGTGAGGAAGCTGAGCGCTGTTTTGAACATCATGGTATTACCAGAGACCTACTCGATAATTCGGCCACTAAAATTGAATTTGAGCCGCTTTGTGAAGCTGTTTTCGAACTAATTGAGAAGCTTCATATTAAGCAAGCTGGGCTGTCCATCGGAACCAGGATCCACGTCTCCAGTCACGGCACCATCGGGATGGCCGTAATCAGCAGTGAAACTGTCGGCCAGGCCATCCACGATGCAGCCAAATATTACAAAACCGCCATTAATTTTTGTGACCTGAATGTCTATCATGAAAATGACAGCGTCATCCTTGAGATCGTGGAAACCCACGAGAGACCAGAGGTCCAGGCCATCGTTGTAGAAGCCATGATGTTAACGCTGCAAAATGCCCTGGAGTTTGTCAGCGGCAAAAAGTTGACCTGTAGCAAGGTCATTTTCGGTTACTCGCCGCCGCCTTATGGCGCTGATTACCACAATTACTTTTCCGGGCAGGTGGAGTTTTCTGGTAAGAAGCACAAAATGGTACTACCTAAATACGTGCTTGATATGCGATGCATCACCGCCGATGAGAACATCCATCGACTCGCTGAAGAGCAGCTGCAACAGAAAATGCAGGACATCCGCGCCAACAATCTGACTGTGCAACACGTATTAAACCTGATGCGACGCTCACCCGGCAATATGCCAACACTGGAAGACCTCGCCAAATCGTTTAACGTTTCATCAAGAACCATGATTCGCCATTTCCAGGCAGAGGGCACTAACTACAGGGAGTTACGGGACCGCGTCCACAAACAACTGGCAACAGAGGCTCTGCGCAATACCGACAATTCTGTTGAATCAATCGCTATGGAGCTCGGCTATCAGGACACCGCGAGCTTCCGGCGCGCGTTCAAACGCTGGACGAGCTGCTCGCCTTCCCAATACCGCGAACAAAGCCGTCAAACCACACCTTGAATTTATAGCAGTTTTTTCGACATAAAGTACAATCCCCCAGACTAAAGAGGTTCCCATGTCTACAGATTCCATCCCCGTATCACTGGCCGGTAAAGTAGCGTTGATCACTGGATCGGCGCGCGGCCTGGGCGCCGAAATAGCCCGCACTATGGCGCGCGCCGGCGCCGCCATTATGATTACCGACATACTCGAAGACCTGGGCAAAGACATGGTTGCCGAAATAGAAGGCGCTGGCGGTCGTGCGGCCTTCATACCGCAAAACGTCACCCGCGAATCCGACTGGGAAAATGTCATTGCCGCCACGGTGTCCACCCTGGGTGGTCTCGATATCGTCGTTAACAACGCGGGCATAGAGATTTGCGCCCTGGTCGAAAACACCAGCATGGAAGACTTTCAACGCATCCTCGATGTTAACGTCACCGGTGTTTTTCTCGGCCTGAAACATGCCTGCAAAGCTATGAAACCCGGTGGCATCGCTGGCCAGGGGGGGTCTATCATTAACCTTTCATCTGTGGCTGGTCTGCGCGGCTTTTCTGGACTAAGCGCCTACTGTGGCAGTAAAGGTGCGGTCAAATTGCTGACTAAAGCCGCCGCCGTGGAATTCGGTAACTTAAAGTACGGTATTCGCGTCAACTCTATTCACCCCGGCCTGATACCCACCGACATGGGCAATGCGGTGCTCAAGGGCTTTATTGCGGCGGGCCTTGGCGCCGACGAAGCATCTGTACAGGCTGCCTTTGAACGCAGCACACCTCTGGGTATGATTGGCCAACCATCGGACATCGCAAAAGCCGCGTTGTTTCTGGCCAGCGACCAGTCTCCCTGGGTTACCGGCGCAGAGATTGTCGTTGATGGCGGCGCAACTGCCAGCTAGACAACAACTACTGGTACAACTGGAAGCCCTTGCCTAGCGTTTACCCACGCTGTTGATCCAGCGGAAAATACGCACCCACTGGTCGCGATCGGGCAGGGTTTTCACCGGAGCGAACTCGAATATCGACAAGCCCTTTTCAGCCGCGCGAATATAATTCTGACTGGCTCGCAAAACAGCCAGGTAGGGCAACTTCTTACCGTTGGGCAAGCGCAACGCATCGAGATATTCGTATAAATCGTGGGCCGCAACGGTGTTTTCTCGCACCCTGTTAGCCACCGTGGCAAACTTGACGTCGGCGTTGACGACCTTGCGTAGTTTGTTGACCTCGTTCAAAAAATTCCTGGCGGCCCGCACATCAATCGGGGATGGCAGCACCGGCATCAAGATAATATCGGCCTTACGCACCAACTCGGCAAGCGGGCGGCCATGGACTGCAGCCGGACTGTCCATGATTACGTAGTCCGTATTTTTAGGAATACGGACTGCGTCCCGTGACGCGGCTATACCAACGATGGGCGCTCGATCACTACCGCGAGCATCCAGCCAGTCAATGCTCGACTCCTGCGGATCGTAATCCACCAACGTCACGCTCTTGCCCCGCGCGGCATAGTAGCCGGCCAGATTTGTGGCTAGCGTGGTCTTGCCACACCCCCCTTTTGAATTCATCACAAGTATTGAGCGCATCAAGGAAAATCCCTTTTTTATCAGAGCGAAAAGAATAAGAAATGCGTGGTGGTATTTCAATGAAATTGCGAACTATTTGACGAATTAGTGCCGATTAAATCGCTAATCGTTTAATAAAGACATTGCGTTCGTCGATTACCTGAGACGGCGCCAGCGCTACGCACCAGGTTGGCATTAAAAAGGCCGCTGCAGATGAGCGGCCTTTTTAAAGACCCTTAAAGCCATGGATCCTCAAAACCATAGAAGCTTAAAGCTATAGATACGCCAGGTCACAAGGGTCTGAGCAGTTAATGACAGGTATACCCTCCATCGATAATCAGCTCGGTACCTGTCACATAACGTGATTCATCCGACGCCAGATATAAAATCCCGTAGGCCTGATCAATGGGCTCTGCCATGTACCCGATAACAATTTCACGTTGAATCCGCTGTATATCTTCAGGCCCGAACAAATCGCCAACACTATCCGCCATCGGCGTTTTGGTGAAGCCGGGATGCACCGAGTTGACCCGGATATTGTATTTTTTTTCAGCACAGTAGAGCGCCGCGGACTTGGTAAACAATCGCACACCACCCTTGCTCGCGTTGTAAGCCGCTGAGCGCGGATCGCCGATAATCCCTTCAATGGAAGAAATGTTGACAATACTGCCGCCACCGTTGGCTTTCATCTGCTTGATCGCATTTTGCGTACCCATAAACACGGCTTCCAGATTGACCGAATGCACAAAGCGCCAGTGGGCAAGATCACTTGCCTCCAGATCAGTGCCGGCACCAACCCCAGCGTTGTTCACCAGCACGTCAAGTCGACCATGGCATGAAACCACTTCAGCAAGCACCTCCCGCCAGCGGCTTTCTGAGGTCACATCCTGCTCAATAAACACCGCATCGTAACCCTGGTCACGCAGGGTCTGAGCTGCCGCTTCGCCCTGGGTTGGTCTAATATCGGTAATCACCACTTTGCCGCCTTCACGGCACATTAATTCAGCGCTGGCGTAACCAATACCTGCGGTGCCACCCGTGATCAAACACACTTTATCCTGAACACGCCCCATCTCATCATTCCTTATCATGTCTTCGCGTTTAATGCGCGGTAAAACCACCGTCAATCACCAGTTCTGACCCGGTCATATAGCGACTTTCGTCGGACGCTAAAAATAAAATACCATAAGCCTGATCAATGGGCTCAGCCATGTAGCCAACGGCGATTTCACGGTTAATTCGCTCCGCATCGGCCGCCGAAAAAATATTCACAGCATTATCAACCATCGGTGTCTGGGTAAATCCAGGGTGCAAGGAATTTACGCGAATGTTGTATTTTTTCTCGGCGCAATAGAGTGCCGCGGACTTGGTAAACAATCGCACACCGCCCTTACTGGCATTGTAGGCAGCAAACTTCTGATCGCCGACGAGGCCTTCGATGGATGAAATATTGATGATGCTGCCGCCACCATTCAGCTTCATTTGTTTAATGGCATTTTTAGTACCCATAAACACCGCTTCCATATTGACGGCGTTCACGAAGCGCCAATGTGCAAGATCGCTTTCTTCCAGGTTGGTCTCTTCGCCGACACCGGCATTGTTAACCAGAATATCGAGTCGGCCATATTGTTTCACGACCGCAGCAATTACCTTTGGCCAAAGGGTTTCATCGGTCACGTCCTGTTCGACAAACATTACGTCGTAACCCTGATCGCGCAGTTTCTGCGCCGACGCTTCGCCCTCTTTTGGACGCAGATCGGTAATCACGACTTTGGCGCCTTCCCTACACATTAGTTCGGCACTGGCATAACCGATGCCAGCAGTGCCACCCGTAATCAATGCCACTTTGTTTGCTACTCTTCCCATGATGCTGCCCCTTGCTTTATTGACGAGTTAGTTGATTGATTAGTTTGCGAACGCAGATGGCTATCAGTATCTGGTACCTCATCTCACCGCCCAGGTACATCGTTAAATATTTTCTCTATTTCCACTTTACTATGACCCTACGTTACAAATGCCAGCCATCCTGACGGAGTTCGACCCAATTACGGCGGACAATTTTTACGCCCCAACACACTGTTCGGACGGTAATTTACCAGTTCCTGAAAAAATAGCACCACCTCGGCCAGGCTCAGCGGCCTGTCAGTGACGACCTTTACAGAAATCACACCCGGTAGCCGGAAGTAACTAAAGTAACTAAAGTGTTCAATTCACCTGACGGGTTTGCCCACCCCAGTATTTGGCGCGCAGCGCTTTCTTGTCTGGTTTGCCGTAAGCCGTCAGCGGGATGTCGTCGACCACCTCAATGGTTTTTGGCACCTTGTAGGCGGCAAGACGCCGTTTACAGAACGCGATCAGATCATCTTCGTCGAGACCCGCTGTAGAGGGAATAACCGCCGCGCATACCGCCTCACCCCAATCCTGGTGGGGAATACCGATAACCATCACCTGCCGGACCCCAGGATGCTCCTGCACCACATTTTCGACTTCTGAGGAATAGACATTCATGCCACCAGAGATGATCATATCTTTGGCGCGGTCGACAATAAATACATGTCCCGTATCCATCTGGTAACCAACGTCGCCGGTAAGAATCCATTCGCCGGCATAAACTTCTGCGGTCTTTTCCGCGTCGTTGTAATAACTTTCCAGGGTATACGGCGAGCGCACCATGATC
>JBFJZC010000104.1:0-9219 GCA_041622295.1 Porticoccaceae bacterium | reverse complement strand
GGAGTGCGGTTGAACCGCTTGCCAATCCTCAAATGGAGGGTTGGCTGGCCACGCCACCGCCCGCCAATGCTGACGTGGTAGATATCATTAAACGGGCCAGGGCCGGTGAACGCCTGGACGAAGCAGCAATCACTCGGCTGTTTCGCGCCCGTGGTAGCGATTACCAGGCGATTTGCGAGGCGGCTGATCAGCTGCGCCGCGATCTAAACGGCGACACCATCACGTATGCGGTTAACCGCAATATTAATTACACCAATTTGTGCATTTTATCCTGCAAGTTTTGTGCATTTTCCAAAGGTAAAACCACCGAAGAATTACGCGGCAAACCCTATCTGTTAAGTACGGAAGACGTGGTGCAGCGGTCTGAAGAAGCCTGGCGGAAAGGTGCTACGGAGGTCTGTTTACAGGGTGGTATTCATCCAGACTACACGGGTGATACCTACCTGGATATCTGTCGTTCTGTACGTCAGGCTCTGCCGAATATGCATATCCACGCCTTTTCTCCACTGGAAGTGAGCCAGGGCGCGGCGACGCTAGGTTTAAGTATCGAACAGTTCCTGCTGCGGCTGAAAGACGCCGGACTCAACAGTTTGCCGGGCACGGCTGCAGAAATTCTCGACGACGAAGTTCGCGATATTATTTGCCCCGACAAACTCAATACTGAGGCGTGGCTCAACGTTGTGGAAACCGCTCATAATGTCGGCATTCGCACTACCTCTACCATTATGTTTGGCCATGTCGACAGGGCTGAACACTGGGCGAGGCACCTGCTACGTCTGCGGGATTTACAGGCGAAAACCGGTGGTATTACAGAGTTCGTGCCGCTGCCTTTTGTGCCGATGGAAGCGCCAATCTACCGTCGCGGCAAGTCGCGCCGTGGCCCTACCTTCCGCGAAGCGGTGCTTATGCATGCTGTATCACGACTGGTGCTCTATCCGCTGATTACTAACATACAGGTATCGTGGGTCAAAATGGGTGTCCAGGGTGTTATCGCCTGTCTTAACGCTGGCGCCAACGATATGGGGGGCACACTGATGAACGAGAGCATTTCGCGGGCCGCCGGAGCCATTCACGGTCAGGAAATGACGGCGGACAATATGGCCGCATTAATCGACGGAATTCACCGCACTGCACGGCAACGCAACACTTTCTACGGCGACCCCCATCAACATGCGGGTTATATCAACACGCGGCGGGCTTAAGTTTCTGGTGAGCTATTTTGGTTTTCCTCGGGAGCTCGTGTGCAATGGGCGGCAGCGCGTCGTCGCCTGTTGAAAAGGACTCCGCTGTCCAGCATGATCTTTGGGGAACGGGGGCCACTGCAAAGATTGGATCGTCAGTTTTGCTTACAGTGGTATAGCCTGAAACTCGCACAGTTGTCACAGCAATTGTCACAGTAATTTTTCTGCTCCAATTTGTGGCCGTCTCGATTATCACTACGGAACATAAAGGGTTGCTGATTTTTTGTGCCACACCAAAGGTACCTGGCGTACGAATTATTTGAACATGGAGGATAGTGGCGAACTGCGTGCATCTTCATTTTTGCTGTCAGTGATCGACAGTGCTAAATTTTGTGTCATATTTTTTTACACTTCCGCCAGAGGCCGCCAGTATCTCGTATTTAACCCGTTGAATTATGGACACAAAAAGTTATGGCATAACTAATGCTTTAGCGAGCTTTTTGGTAGTTAATAGTTAATAGTTAATTGAGACGTTAAGAAATGCGTACTGACAGTCGGTTTTTAGTGCTTTTTACCCTGGCTCTATTTGTGCCTGTGCTTTCCCATGCCACTGTTCTACCGGCGACAGGATACGTTCTCTATGGGGATGCGAAATCCTATTCACTGCCTATCCTCCAGGCGAACGTTGGGAGCCCGGGGCCAGGCAACCCCTTTTATGTGGCTTCGACCCCTGGTGCCATCAAAGATCTCATAGTGGTTGCGACAGGTTCCAAGGGCGTGCCCGTGACGACTAATATGGATGGAATGGATAAAGCCTACCGCCCACCCAGTGGTGGCACTAACTTTTACACGACAACGGATGTTACCAATGATCCTGGAATTTCCGGTGGGTCCATAAGCAATAACTACACTACAACCTGGGATGCATCACTCGCCGCCATGAAAACCTTTCTGGGCGGCAATGACATGGTTGTTTACTTCAATAATAACCAGGAAAAGAGCCTGGGTACGGCGGCAGAATCACTGGCTGCGTGGGCACAGGTATGGGTGACCAATGCCAGCAACACGCTGGTCGGTGACGTGTATGAATTTACCAATAATGGTGGTGCTTATGCACTGTTTCCCCTTGGTGGCGGCATTCCTAACGGCGATCCCACTTGGTACTCGTCGGGGGTCGTTAATCCTCTCGCTAATGGTCCGACTGTTGGTACCAACGGTGCGACGGACTATGTGTTATCAGGTGGCTCTGTGTTTGGCATAGATCATAATCTCGGTGCCAATGAGGCTGCCTACGCTCTGGTATTTCCGGAACTAAATGCCCTGTTTGCCAGTTTGTTTGCGAACGCTGCGCTTGATTTAACCACTTACACGTTCCATATCGACTTCCGGCTCGGTTGTGACCCTGGCTTTAGCACTGACCCTGATGCTGAGGTTTGTTCTGGTGAGCTGCTGGGCTATGGGAAAAATATCAACAACGGTTTTGAACAAATCTTTATCGGAACCCTGGCCACACTCGGTACGGTTCCGGTGCCTGAACCGGGCATGCTACTGCTCCTGGGGCTTGGCCTCGCCACGATGGGCTATCGGCTGCGACGCAGCTAGGCTCGTCCTCGTCGGCTAGATCGGTGCTTTTCCTGATGTGCTCAAATATACGAGTTGCAGCAGGAAAAGCCGCTCCTTAACCCAAACGGGAGTTCTGGTTCGCAGCCAGTTGTCTGGCCCCATCTTTTCTACGCTTCACATCAGCAGTACTGTCGACCCGTTAACGGGGATTACTGAACGCCATGGTGTCGTCTTCTACCTTGCCAAATTTTAAATTCTTAATGTCCAGTAGGTAGTTTTGTGGGGCCATCCACGGATTCCTGTCTCCCTGCCGGGGCAGTTTGTCTGCGGCGCGCTGTACATAACCTGACGACAGGTTGAACCAGGCGGTCTCTTTCATGGTGGGGTCGGTGAGGAGGGGCATGCACTGGCGTGTGCCGGTTTGTTCCATGTGGTTTAACAGTCGACAAACATAAGTACAGGTCAGATCAGCGCGTAATGTCCAGGAGGCGTTGGTGTAGCCAAAGGACGTGGCGAGGTTGGGTATATCGTTATACATCATGCCTTTGTACATATAGGTGTTGGCGGGTTCGATAATCTTGCCATCAACGTTCACAGTGATGCCATTGAACACTTCCAGTGACAAACCGGTGGCGGTGACGATTATATCGGCTTCCAGCTCCTGGCCGGACTTCAGTTTGATGCCGTGTTCGGTGAATGTGTCGATATGGTCGGTGACGACGGAGGCGCTGTTGTTATTGAGCGCCTCAAAAAAATCATCGTCCGGCACCAGGCACAGGCGCTGATCCCACGGCCCATAAGTAGGGGTGAAATGGGTATCGACATCATAATCTTTGCTCAGCCGCTTTCTGACCTGATTAATCAGATACTTCTTCACACCCTGCGGGTTCTTTTTGGAGCGGTCAAAAAGGAACATGGTGAGTAGCACATTGCGCCAGCGCACAATGTCATAGGCGAGCATAGCGGGGAGTATTTTGCGCAGTCGGTTGGCAAAGGCATCTTCCGAAGGGCGTGACAACATGTAGGTAGGCGAGCGTTGCAGCATGGTGACGTGGGTTGCTTGCCTGGCCATTTCCGGTACGAGTGTTACGGCGGTAGCGCCACTGCCGATGATGACGACCTTTTTGTTGCGGTAGTCAATATCGTCACTCCATTTTTGCGGATGAATGATCTGGCCCTTAAAATCAGCCATCCCGGGAAAATCGGGCGTATAACCCGTCTCATATTTGTAGTATCCGCCGCAAAGGAAGAGGAAATTGCAGGTGTATTCCAGCGATGCATTGGCCTCGCCCTGCGCGACCTCAATTGTCCAACAGGCATTTTTTGTTGACCAGGTGGCACTTTTGACCTGATGGTTAAACTGGATCTTCTCGCGGATATGATTTTCGTCGGCGGTTTCCTCCAGATATTTCAAAATGGCAGGGCCGTCTGCAATGGCCTTTTGCTCCGTCCAGGGTTTAAACGAAAAACCCAGTGTGTGCATGTCTGAATCAGAGCGAATACCCGGATAGCGAAAGAGATCCCAGGTCCCCCCGAGGGCTGCTCGACCTTCCAGGATGACGTAGCTTTTTTGCGGACAATCCCGTTGCAAATGGTAGGCAGCACCGATGCCGGAAATCCCGGCGCCGACAATCAGTACATCTACATGACTATTTGGCATGATTTAGTTCTCTATTTGGCAGGGCGCATAGTGTCCAAGTTGGTAAAAAAACGCAACTTTGTGCGACTGAGATCCGGCGTTCGCAAGCCCAGTCAAGTCTACAAAATGGAACTTGCTCTCTCCGGGCAGGTTCCTCCGCCATGACAGCAGCGGTCGAATTATCCGCTTACGGGTACCCCTTGCAGATGGCGCGGTAGCTGTAGGGAGATCAGGCTGGCAGCCATCGTAAAGAGCGCCGCAGCGATCATGCAGACGCTTAGCCCCTGCCACTGGTAAAGTAATCCAGACAACACGGTGCCGACGAGGCGGCCTGCTGCGTTGGCCATATAGTAGAAACCGACATCGAGAGAAACGCTATCCCGCGCTGCATAGGCGACAATCAGGTAGGAATGCAGTGAAGAATTTATGGCAAATAAAATCGCAAACAGGGTTAATCCGCCAATCAGAATGAGCGTCGGATCGATGGACGAGTTATTAAGGGCGGCCGAGATGCCGAGCGGCACAATACAAAGTGGCATTATCCAGTGCAGGGCGGTACGCCCATCGGGCACCTTGGCGTTACTCACCTGGGTGAGTTTTGGTGCGATGGTCTGAACCCCGCCGTAACCGATAATCCACAGGGCTAGCAGGCTGCCAACAGCGGTATGACTCCAGCCCAACTCGCTTTGCAAAAAAACGGGGAGGGCGACGACAAACCAGATATCCCGCGCACCAAAGAGGAAAAATCGCGCTGCGGAGAGCTGGTTCACGGCAGAACTTTTGGATAATAAGTCCCTCAATCCCGGTTTGTACCGTGTTTTTCCGACGCCCTTCTCCAGCAGGATAAAGCTGCCTATACAAATCATCATTAAGCCGATAAACAGCACCAAAATGGCGACACGGAACTCAAACGCCGACAGCAGCAGCGCGCCGATAAAGAAGCCAGCACCCTTGAGGGTGTTTTTAGACCCGGTTAACAAGGCGATCCAGATGTAAAGTTTGCCTTGCGCAGTGTCGGGTACCAGCAGCTTGATGCTGCTTTTTGCGCTCATTTTGTTCAAGTCTTTGGCAACGCCAGATAGCGCCTGGGCTACCATAACGTAGGCGACCGATAACCAGGCGGGGTCGGCCATCAACATCGCCAGGGCGATCATTTGCAGTAACAGGCCAATGTGAAGCGTCGTGTTCAGCCCCCATTGGGCCGCGAGCCAGCCGCCAAACAGGTTGGTGACAATGCCAAAGAATTCATAAAACAAAAACAGCGTGGCAACTTCAAAAGGGCTATAGCCCAAACTGTGAAAATAGAGGACTACCAGCATGCGCAGCGCGCCGTCGGTGATTGTGAAGCCCCAATAACTGAGCGTTACCAGGATGTATTGGTAGAGGGAGCGGGTCATCTTTGTTGCTTAGACTGAGCGTTTGTTACTTAGACTGAGCGCGCGACTTTTTGGGCTAGCTCCATTAGTCGGTGAACATAACCTGTTTCATTGTCGTACCAGGCCAGAATCTTCACCTGAGTTTTGTTGATAACCATGGTCGATAACGCGTCGATAATGCTCGACCTGGGATCATCTTTGTAGTCAACAGAGACCAGTGGCGCTTCTTCGTAGCCGAGTATGCCCGCGAGGTAGCTGTCAGCAGCGCTACGTAAAGCCGCGTTCACCGATGCGACGGCCGTTGGTGTTTCTACTTCAAACACACAGTCGGTCAGGGACGCATTAGCCAACGGTACGCGCACTGCCATGCCGTTGAGTCGGCCCTTTAGTTCCGGAAATATGTCAGCAATGGCCGAGGCCGAACCGGTTGTGGTGGGGATGAGTGACAGACTGCTGGCGCGCGCACGACGCAGATCCTTCTGGTATTCGTCGAGTACGCTCTGGGAGTTGGTGATGTCGTGAATTGTGGTGATTGAGCCATGTTTGATAGTGAAGTTTTTGTGAATCACATCGACCACCGGCGCCAGGCAGTTAGTGGTACAGGATGCGGCTGTGACGATGTGATCTCGGTCTGGCTGGTAAAGGTGATCGTTAATACCCATCACTACATTCAGTGTGCCGTCTTTAATGGGCGCAGAAGCCACCACTTTCTTTACGCCAGCCGTGAAAAAAGGCTGCAGTGCTGCACTGGATTTAAATTTTCCTGAACATTCAATCAACAGGTCGACAGCTTTGTCCCGCCACGGGGAGTCAGCGATGGCGGTATCCTGCGAATAGGAAATGGCCTTGCCATCAATGTACAGGTGACGCTCATCTGCGGTCACATCCACTGCCCAGGTTCCATGTACCGAATCATATTTCAAGAGGTGTGCCGCGGTGGCGGCATCGCCCGCCGGTTCGTTGATGTGAACGAACTCAAACTCTGGCCGTGCCCATGCCGCGCGTAGAGCGAGTCGGCCAATACGGCCAAAACCATTGATACCTACTTTTGTCGCCATTCGCTTTTGCCTTTAATAGTTCTGTTAAGAAAGGTTCTATTAATTACAGTGTTGCTGATCACTGTTCCCTTGATCGCTGCCCTGCATCGAAACCCCTGTATCGAAACCCCTGTATCGAAACCCCTGTATTGACTGACAGGCGTATCGGATCAGAAGTGTTATACCGTATATACGTATAAGCATATATTTTAGGTCCCAAAATACTAACTGCACGATCGATGGGCAATCACCTGAAAGTTATCCGTGTCACGTCGTATCATTGCTGAACTGCTACCGTCCTTATGGAACAGAGCCAGCAGCTTATCGGCAAAAGATGTCAACGGCGTGACCTGATAGTAAATCCAGACACCTTCCCGACGAGTGTTAAGTAGTCCGGCGTTACGTAAGTAAGCCAGGTGCCGGGAGACTACGCTCTGGGACAGTCCCAGCGTATCCACGATATCGCAAACACACAGTTCGCCTTTTTCCAGTAGCAGATGCAGAACCCGCAAACGAACAGGCTCAGAGAGCGCTTTGAATAAGGTGGCGTAGTCAGCAATTTCCATAAGCGTAAGTCTATTTGGGTAGCCAAATATATGCAAGTTTGGGTGAAACGGTATCCCGGTGCTGATCGCTCGTCATGGGTACAACGTAATTATGGGATGACTATGTTTGTTAAACCTTTATGTTTGGGGGATATAGCCAGAAAATTTAACAGCATCTACAACAGTGTGCTTACATTAGCTGCGGTTGCGTAGCCCAGGCTGGGCTTGATTATTCAGCAGGGCCACCGTTGACTTGTGCCAGCGCGCGTGAGCAATATGTTAGAGGATCTCTGGGTCACTTTACTTGGTCGCCCAGTGTGGGTTCAAAAGAGTCTCCGTATTGCCAGCTTTCTGAAGGAATAGGTGAAAAGCTATGAGTGTAGCAGCGAAAAGCTCGATCCTGGTGGTTGATGACGATAGTGATATCCTGAGATTTTTTGACGCGATCCTGGAGGATCTGGGTGTCGACTTTCATGGTGTGTCCTCATCAAAGGAATTCAAAGAGGCGTATCAGGTTGGCCAGTACAGCGCTTTTGTGGCCGATATTGTAATGCCCCAAAACGACGCGTTTGAACTGGTTGACTGGTTAAAAGATCAGGATTGCCGTAAGCCAGTTATTTTCATAACAGCGTTCAGTCAATATTTGGAGCCCATTGCGGAATTTACTAAAGCCAGGGGCCTAAGGCTGGTCGGAACCTGGCGCAAACCGCTGCGGCGTGCAGATATTGAGCAGATGATGAAAGCTATCTCTCACTAGAACCCTGTGGCTTGTGGCAAATTTGTCATGGCTGGCAATGCAAGCTGAGCGTGACTACCTTTCCCCGAGAGAATACTGCTTTATTATGGTCCGGTGCGGGCATCGTTTATGGTGAGGATTCGTGTGGTACTGATGAAACTAGAGCGGCATCTGTGTGACAACAATTGCTGTTTCGCTTTCGATAGTCCTCTAGTTTAAGTTGCCTGGAGCATAAGCAGGAACGATCCTCGTATCTTGTTGTCGAAGCCACGGTTCTTTAGGGCATCGCTCCTCTTTAGGTCATCGCTCCGTTTTCCGCTCGCGGCCATTGTTGCAGTGGGCAAGTTGTATTGGAACGGGCAAATTGGCTATTGAAATGACAAGTTGGCAGGGATCGCAAAAATATCGGTTATGCTGTCAGCCGGTACCAACTGTTTGACTGGACTGACATTAGTGATCGCAACAATTAGTGACCGCAAAAAGGAAGTGCGGCCAGCGACTAGACAATGCCCACCAGCTAAATAGCAGCTCTTTAACTCTATATCTATGAGCCGGTAGATACCCAGCAAAGGCAATTTAACAATGCAAACCGGCGCTTCCGCTCCCTTAAAGAAAATAACGGCGTTCTATCTGCTCAACTGCGTCATCGTCATACTCATCGCAGTTTATAACATCAATATATTTTCCCACAACAATGCAGGTACGGTCGCGTATAGTCTGCTGTTGTTGGTTACCTACCCGTTGATGTACCTCGCTCCGGCCTTAGTGATTTTTATGGTGAGTAACGCTTTCCTGGCCGGAAAAAAGGTAAATGCAGTTATCGTTGTATCCGTGTCGGCACTTACCGCGCTGGTGATTTTTAGCGATTTTGTTTTGTACAAGCTTTATGGCTTCCATATCAATATGTTTGTCTGGAATATCGTATCCACGAAAGGTGGCGTCGCGTCGCTAGGTTTTGATCAGGTGTCGATTTATGGGCTAGCTGGTTTGGGTGCGCTGGTTATCGTAGCCTTTTCGCTGCTCTGGTTGCTGGCAGGCAGACTTGCTTTAGTGAGACTGCCGAAACTCCGCTATATCTTCGCGTTATTTTTCATGCTGACAATTACCGAACGTGGCGTCTATGCGGTCAACCATTTTTTCTC